>DASRRF010000496.1:0-12290 GCA_035695905.1 Micromonosporaceae bacterium
GGCCGGCGTACCCCTGTGGCGGTTGCTCTGCACGCTGTCACCCGATCACCTGGTGGACATCGTGGACTGGCGGTACATCACCGACGCGCTCGCGCCGGACGAGGCGCGCGAACTGTTGCGCCAGGCCGAACCCGGCCGGGAAGCGCGGATCGCGCGGCTCCGCGACGAGGGCTACCCGGCGTACACGACAACGCCCGGTTGGCTCGGGTATGACGACGCGACGGTGACCCGACTGGCCCGGCAGGCCGTCGAGCAGGGTTTCCGGGCCATCAAGCTGAAGGTGGGCGCGGACCTTGAGGACGACGTGCGGCGGCTCAAGGCGGCCCGGGACGCGGTCGGCCCGGACGTGCACATCGCGGCGGACGCCAACCAGCGCTGGGGAGTTCACGAAGCGATTGCCTGGGTACGGGCATTGGCACCGTACGACCCCTGGTGGATCGAGGAGCCGACGAGCCCGGACGACGTACTCGGGCACGCGGCGATCCGGCGTGCGGTCAGCCCGGTCCGGGTCGCGACCGGCGAGCACACGGCGAACCGGGTGATCGCCAAACAGTTGCTGCAGGCCGGCGCGGTGGACATCGTGCAGATCGACGCGTGCCGGGTGGCCGGGGTGAACGAGAACGTGGCGATCCTGTTGCTCGCCGCGAAGTACCAGGTGCCGGTCTGCCCGCACGCCGGCGGGGTGGGCCTGTGTGAGCTGGTACAGCACCTGGCCTTCTTCGACGCGGTGGCGGTGTCCGGCGGGTGGGACGGGCGGGTCATCGAGTACGTGGACCACCTGCACGAACACTTCGCCGACCCGGTGGTGATCCGGGACGGCCGGTACACCGCACCGGAGGCGCCCGGCTTCTCCGCCCGGATGCACGACGAGTCGGTGGCTCGGTATCGATTTCCGGACGGCCCCGCCTGGCGCTGAGCCGGCCTGGGCTTACCGGAAATTTGGCTCATTGTGGGGGGTGGCCAGATCGTCGTACCCACGTAACATAGAGCAACCTGGCCGGTTTCGTCGCCAGGTCGGCACGTGGCGGAGTGTGCGGGCGGCGGTGAATGGGAACAACGGAGTTCACATACGGTCCGGCGTTGCTGTCCCAGCGCTTCGATTGGGACGAGGTCTCCGCGGTCCGGCATGCCGTCGCGATGGTGGCCGCGGACACCGGGCTCACCGGCTACCGGTTGCGCGACTTCGTATTCGCGGTCAATGAAATCGTCACGAACGCGGTCCGGCACGGCGGCGGTACCGGCTACCTGCGCCTGTGGTGCGCCGGCGGGCAGCTGCGGTTCGAGGTCACCGACCACGGGTCCGGCATCCCGTACGCCCGGATCAACGGTGAGCACCTGCCGCCGCCTACGGTGCTCGGAGGGCGCGGCCTCTGGCTGGCCAGGCACCTGTGCGACAGCTTCTCCATCGACACCGGACCGCAGGGTACGACCGTTGTCGCGGCCACCCGCCTAGCTTGACCAGAGTTCGCGCTCGAAACGCATCGGGTCGAGGGTGAGCCGGCAGGTCGGGTCGTCGAAGACCAGTGCCGGCCGGTTCGCCGCGTCGTACCCGGGCCACCCCGGATCGCCCTTCGCGACGAAGTCGACGAGCGCGGAGTGCAGCACCTCGGCCAGGTGCAGCGGCGGATGAGGGCCGGTCCGCAGCCCGGCGTAGGGCTGGTCGAGCGCGTCGAACGCATACGGCACCGGGCTGCCGTGCCGGGCCGCGAAGGCAAAGACATGCGTCGGCGCCTGCCCGGCCGTACGTGCCTCGGCCAGATCCAGCAGGGGTACCCGCACCGCCCGGTCGCCCACCGCGCGGGCGGCGATCTCCGCCGGTGTGGCGCCGAGGAAGCTGATCCGGTAGCGCTCCGCGCCGGCATCGGTGAGACCCAGGCCGGCGAGCAGCTCCCGCAGGCTCCGGTTGTCCTGTGGATCGCCGGGCGGCGGCAGCGGATGCTCAGTGGGTACCCCGATCAGCAGCGGGATCTGCCGGCCCGCGCCCGCCCGGGCGGCCTCGACCGGGGAGGCTGGGATGAGCTCGCCGCCGACGATGGGCGCCACCTCGCCGGCCGGGTGGGCGGGGTGGCGGGGTCGAAGGAAGGCATGTCCGCTCAGCACGATCGCCTGGTGGAAAAGGCCCTCGGCGGCCGGCATGCCGAGTAACAATGCGACCGCGCCGCCGCCGGCCTCGTGACCCATCACGGTCACCCGCTGCGGGTCGCCGCCGAACGTGGCGATGTTGTCCCGTACCCAGGCAAGCGCGGCCAGCCAGTCCAGCGCGCCGCGGTTGTCCGGCGCGCCCTGCGCGGGCCCGAAGCCCTGCGCGCCGAGCCGGTAGTTGATGGCGACCGTGACGACGCCGTCGCAGGCGAAGTTCGTGCCATCGGTGTACGGGATCGCGTTGCTACCGGAGACGAAGCCGCCGCCGTGGATCCATACCAGTACGGGCAATCCCGATCCGAGCGGATCCGGGGTCCACACGTTCACGTTGAGGCACTCGTCACCGGGGATCACCGGGTTGTCCGGCCGGCTCTCGTCAACCGGCTGCGGGCAGGTCGGGCCGTACTCCAACGCGTCGCGTACCCCGGTCCACGGGGGTACGGGCTGCGGCTCGGCGAGGCTGAGCTCGCCGAACGGCGCGGCGGCGTACGGGATGCCGAGGAACACCGCACCGTTGACCGTACGCCGGCCGCGAACCTGCCCACCGTCCACCACGTGATCAACTCTAGATCGAGAGTTGCGGTGATAGCTCTGCTTTCGCCCGACATACCCCAGTGGAGTGAGGGCACGGCGGGCGTCACTCCGTCGAGGTAGCCCGAGCGGGTTGAGTACCTGGCGTTTGGGCCGCTGAGACGGGACGTTAGCGCGTTCCGTGGTTACGCCATGCATGGTTCGCTTCACGAGGCGTGATCGAAGCCACGGGGGTTGATCGTGAAGGTGGCTGGCGATGGGTGCACCCGGGCGGCGGCAGCGGTGGGCGGAGCGGCAGAACGAGCGGCGGCGAACCGCGTACGACACCGCGTTTGCGGCGTGGCGGCGCGACGACGACGCGGCCCGGCGGATGCTCGCCAGCGCGGTGGGGTTCCGCGGGATCCCGGCCCGGGACGCGCCGGCGTACGTGCAACTGCGTACCGGTGAAACCCTGTTGTGGACGGCGGCCGGGGTGAGCCTGCTGGAGAGCACCCGGCAGCCGGGGCTGCAAGCGCCGGGCTACGCGGGCTTCTCCCTCTACCACACCGGCGGTGGACCGGCGCCGGTGGCGACCGTCGTCGATACCGGTGTCGCGGCGGTGACCAACCGGCGGGTCATCTTCCTCGGCCGGCATCGCCGGGAGTGGACGTACGCGAAACTCGTCGGCTTGAGCCACGCCGCCGACGGCCGGGCGAGTCTGATGCGGGTGACCAACCGGGTGCGCGTCTCCGGTCTGTCGATGGATGCCGGGCTGGCCCGCGGCTTCCGGTTCAACGTCGCGCTCGGTATCGCCGAGTCGGCGAATGACCGCCCCGGTTTCGTCGCGCACATCCAACGGTTGCTCGGCAACCACCAATGGTCCCGGCCGCAGCCGCCGGAGCCGGTGACACCGCAGCAGGCGCCGCTGCTCGCCGGGTTCGGCCCGGCAACGCTCGCCGCGGCGGCGGTGATCGCGGTCATCGCACTGTGTACGGTGTTCGGCCTGGCCGCCGGCCGACCCACCGACCACACTCGACTCTCCGCCGACTCGGCACCGGCGATCGTGACGCACTCACTATCGGCCTCGTCCTCGACCGCGGCGCCGGTTGTCCCACCCAGCTCCGCGCCGGTCGTCGTACCGGCCGCCCCACCGGCCGCGCCGGTCGCACCACCGGCCGTGCCCGCCGCACCGCCCGCTCCGACGCAGAAGCGGACCGCCAGCCTCTGCGGCGCGCCACCGAACCCGTACGGCTACAACTTCTGCGGCGGATCGCGCAGCTATTCTCCACCGGCCGACATCTGTAGCTACTTCGAGTGCATCAACAACTTCTGGAACGGTGTCGGCTACATGATTCAGTGCAAGGACGGCATGGTGAGCATGTCCGGCGGGCGGTCGGGCTCGTGCTCGTACCACGGTGGCAACCTGCGAACCGTCTACAAGGGATAGACCTCAGTCCCACTCCCAATGGAAACCGACGATGGCCCGCTGCACCGAACCGAACCGGCGGTGTACGGACATCTCGTTGTCGAGCTCGACCGGCTCCTGCTCGATGACCCGGGCGTGGTCCCACGCGTCCCAGCGCGCGACCCACACGGTCCGGGGCAACCGGTCACGGTGGAATGTGACCCATACGGTCAGGTCCTTTGTGCTGCTGAGTACGCCGCGGCGGAACTCCGGGCGAGGTGGCGACTTGTAGAAGAAGGTCGTGCGGTACTGCATCAGCGCGGTCTGGCCACGGGCGAGCGGTTGGGTCAGCATGATGTCGACCGCGTAGAGCGTGTCGGCCAGCCGGTAGACCCGATCCCCCACCCGCCCACCGCGGGCGACCTCAACCACCAGCTCATCGGTGTCGAACCGGTACGGCAGCGAGGTCAAGCCGTCCACAGTGGAGCGAATGACCTGGATCGTCTGGTGCTCCGCGGGCAACCCGTCGGGACCCAGCACGTGCGACTCGTGCAGCGACAGGGTCTCGTACCCGGCCGGCGCGAGGGTGTCCGGCAGGTTCTCCGGCATCCGCACCTCGCCGCTGATCACCCGTACCGACTCCGAGCCGCGCATCAGCTCCATCAACCGGGTCGCCTGGCGCCGGCGCAACCCGAACGCGTCAACGAACCGGCCCAGCGTCTCGGCGCTGAGATCCGTACCCTCAAGCGCGTTGCGGACCGTATCAACGAGCGCCGCGTCGTCGTGCTCGGCTCCACCGGCCTGGTGCAACACGTGCGCGACGGCGGCATAGTCGATCTCGCCGGCCGCCGCGTGCATCGCCCGCCGCTGCCAAGCGGTGCGGTACTCGCCGGGCCGGAGCAGAAGCATCCGCAGGTACGCACACGCCTGCTTGACCCGGTCGTCGCCTGACATGCCCCTCCTTCCCAGCGCTCGTACGCGGCCCGACCCAGCTGCTCCGCCAGACTAACGAGCCGGCATTGCCACAGGCATAGGCCGGCCGACCACAGTCTGCACCCCCGGGCCGGACCCTCCGGCCGGCTTGATCGGCGCCAGCCTCGGCCGGTTAGCCGGTCGATCCCGGAAACTGGATCGGCGGGCGGTTCGCGTCACATTGTGCCAACGCCGGGCGAGCCCCACCAGAGGTGCCCGTCCGTCAGTCCCCGCGCTAGGCTGCGGCTCCACGAGCCGGCGGCGACTGGACCCTGTTGGCGTTTCGCCGGTCGGCGGGTCAGCTGACCCGGCTGCTCGCCGGATGCCTGGCGTACCTGGCCGGCCCGCACGCCGTCGTACCCGCCCGGGATCCCCTCGACATCCCCGTCGCCGGCCGGTTGCTACGCCGGTACCTCCCGCTGATCGAGCATTTCGCGCACAGCGACCACAAACCGTTCTGGGATCTCGGCCGTTCAGGTTACCGATACGGCGAACTTCCGCAACCCGAACTATCACCAGGCCAGCGACACCCGACACCCTCGACTACGAGCGGATGGCCGATATCGTCGCGGCGACCGCGAGCGCGGTGGCCAGCATGCCGGTGACTCAGCCACCCTCGCCGTCGGCGAACCGCGCATAGGCAACCGCGAGGGCGTCGGTCAGCCGGGTACCGCCGAGGAGTCGGCCGGGCGCCGGAAGCTGGCGCAGCAACAACCCCGGCGCGGTGGGCAGCCTCGGTGGCCGGCCGGGCAACGGCACCGGCGAGAACCAGAAGCGACCCGGGTCGACCGGCGGATCGGCCAGCTCGGCCAACGCCAGCATTGCACCGGCCGCCGTCGTGGTCGGGCCGGCAGCCCCCGGTGCCGCATCATCCACCGGGTCGGTCGCATCGGGGGTACGCAGGACGCGCAGTCGAGCCAGCAGCGCTTCCCGCGGGCGCCCCCGCCAGAGCAGGATCTGGAACGGGTCGGTGTCGAAGGCCTCCGCGAGCAGGTAGAACGTGGCGGCCAGGTGTTTGCACGGCACGCTCCAGTCGGGACACGAGCAGCGCATCTCCAGATCGCCGAGGACGCGCGGGAACAGCGGAGCCCCGGCCGCGGAGAAGACATCTTCGAGGTCCGCCGGCATCTCGCCGGCGAGCAGATGAGCACTGTGTATCGCCTGCTCGGCAAGGATCAGCTCGACCTTCGCCCAGACCCGCTCGGGGAACGGAGCCAGCCGGACGGTCACCGCGTACGGCTCGGGTCGCGAGCCCTGAACGACAGCGGAGACCACACCGGGCTCGACGTCCAACGAAAGGACCTGGCCGCGGCGCGCATAGTTGCGACCGCGGGCCAGCCGACCACCGATGGCGAACGACTCCAGCACGTCGATGAACCGGCGCGACCACCAGGTCTCGCCGATGTCCCCGCGAGAACTACGAGCGCGCAGCCCACCCTCGACCTCACGCGGGCGGGATGGGCCGAAGAACCTCTCGTTCACTCCACCACCGCCCCGGCTTCGAGCGCGAACAGCGAACGAAGGTCCGCTGTGGACAGTTCGGTGAGCCACTGCTCGCCGCTGCCGACAACCTTCGCGGCCAGCCCGCGCTTGTCCTGGATCATTGTGGAGATCTTCTCCTCCAGCGTGCCGGCGCAGACGAACTTGCGAACCTGAACCGCTCGCGTCTGTCCAATGCGGAACGCCCGGTCCGTTGCCTGGTCTTCGACCGCCGGGTTCCACCATCTGTCCACATGCACCACATGGTTCGCCGCGGTGAGTGTCAGGCCGGTGCCCCCGGCCTTGAGTGACAGCACGAACAACGCAGGCCCACCGGCGGACTGGAACCTGGCCACCGCGGCATCCCGATCCGCCTTGGCAACACCGCCGTGCAGGAACAGCACCTCCCGCCCGAACCGCGCGGTCAGGTGGGCACGCAGCATGCCACCGAACTCCGCGTACTGGGTGAACAGCAGAGCCTTCTCGCCGGCCGCCAGCACCTCCTCGAGGGTCTCCTCCATCCGGGCAAGCTTGCCCGAGCGGCCGGAGATCCGGGAACCGTCTCGCAACAGCTGCGCCGGGTGGTTGCAGACCTGCTTGAGCTTCGTCATCGTGGCGAGTACGAGCCCGCGGCGCTCGATGCCTTCACTGCTCTCGATCCGCTTCATCATGTCGTCGAGCACCGCCTGATACAACGAAGCCTGCTCGGTGGTGAGGTTGCAGACAACCTCCATCTCCAGCTTCTCGGGCAGGTCCGAGATGATCGACTTATCGGTCTTCACCCGCCGCAGCACGAACGGCTGCGTGACGCGCCGGAGCCGATCGGCGGCTTCATCGTTGCCCTGCCGCTCAACGGGTTCGGCGTACCGCTGCCGGAACGCGGCGGCACTGCCCAGCAGGCCGGGATTGGCGAACTCCATGATGGACCAGAGGTCGGCAAGCCGGTTCTCCACCGGCGTACCGGTGACCGCGACCCGATGGCGGGCGGGCAGTGCCCGGATCGCTGCGGCCTGCCGGGTGGCCGCGTTCTTGATGGCCTGGGCCTCGTCCACGACGATCCGCAGCCAGTCTATTTTGGACAGTTCAGGTCCGTCCCGGGCGGCGAGCGAGTACGTGGTGACAACCAGGTTGGCGGCTCGTACGGCGGCGGAGAAGTCGCGCCCTCGCGGCCGTTCGGCACCATGGTGCACGTGTACGCGGAGTTCGGGCGCGAACCGGGCCGCCTCGCGTTGCCAGTTGCCGACCAACGACATCGGGCAGACCAGCAGCGAGGGTCCGGCGTCCGGCGGGTCGCCGGCCATCAACGCGAGCAGCTGAACGGTCTTACCCAGACCCATGTCGTCGGCGAGGATGCCGCCCAGCCCGAGCGACTGCAGGAAGTGCAGCCACGCCAGGCCCCTGCACTGGTACGGGCGAAGCGAACCGACGAAACCGGCGGGCGCGGCGGCCGGCGTCAGCCGTTGGTCGACAGCCCCGCTGAGCAGGTCGCCGAGCCAACCCTTGGCGGCGATCTCGGTCACCGGCAACCCGCCCGGGCCGTCCCCGTCATCGGCGCCCGCGACGTGCAACAGCTCACCGATGGTCATCTGTCCGCCGCGCTCCTCGCGCAGGAGCTTCAGGCCGGCCGCCAGCCGGGCCGGATCAACCTGCACCCACTGGCCGCGCAGCCGTACCAGTGGAGACTTCAGTTCGGTCAGCGACTTGAGCTCCGCGGCGGTCAGCTTCTCCCCACCGAGCGCCAACTCCCATTGGTAGTCCACAATGGAGCTCAGGCCGAACCCGGACTCCTTGCTGACCGTACCGGGTGCGGTCGGAGTCTTCGCGCTCAGCCGTACGCCCAAGCGGGCCGGCGGCCGGCTCCACCACGACGGCAGGAGTACGCCGAACCCGGCGCCGGCGAGCAGCGGTGCGCCCTCCGCGAGGAACTCGTGCGCCCCGGTCGCGTCGAGGTCCAGTGTGGACGGACGTGCGGTACGCAACGCCTGTTCCAGAGCGGGATACAGCCGGCTGGCCCGGCCCAGCTCGGCGAGCAGCGTCTCCTGCGGTGCGGTCACATGGCGGGCCAGCGCTCGCAGCGCTCCACGCGACCGCCACACCTTCTCCGCATCCACCACCAGACTGGGCTCATCAGCGGCCTGCAGGGCCAGGTCCAGCCGCCAAGCTACCTCCGGGGTGTCCGCCGGCGGTTCCACCAACCGGAAGCAGGCCCGAACCGATCCACCGGTGGCCTCCGCCTGCCAGGCATTCAGTTCGGCCGCAAGCGCGGCGGCCTCACCGGGTTCCGCGCCGAAGGAACGCCTCCGGCCGGTCAACGCCCGTAACCAGGCAGCTGCCGGGCCGTTCCGAGGGCCGCGCAGCACTATCGGGCCGAGCACCGCGCGCACCACTGAATCCACCAGCGCATCGAGCGCCGCGGCGATCACCCCGGCGGTGCCGCGCGGAGCGGCGCGGTCGCCGACCCGGCCGGTCAACTCGGCCCGGCCGGCCGGTGGGGTGGCAAGCGCGAGCGCCCGCGCCCATGCGGCATCCTCCGCGGTCAACACCGGACGCCAAACGGCGACGGGCCCGGCGGCGGTGAGCGCGATGCCGGGCAGTACCCGACCACGCGCCACCAGGTCGCTGGCGAATGCCACCACCTCAGCCAGATGCCGGACGGTCGAACCCGGGGTCACCTCCGCGGATGCCACCAGCCCCCGGATCGTGGCCTGCGCATCGTCCGGCTGGTACGCCAGCGTGGGCACGATCCAGTCCGCGACGCCGATCCGCTCGGTGTCCGCCGGCGGCTCGTCGCGTACCACCTCAGGAGAGGGAATCGGGGCGCCGGCGGACGTCGGGAGCCTGACCTCGACGGTGCCGATTGTCGGTGTACCCGCCAGCGGACCCAATGCCTCGACGAGCGACTGCGCCGCCGGCGCGAACGGATGCGGTTGAAGCCGCGGGCGGCGGCCCGGGCGGCGCGGTGGTGCCGGCGGAAGCGACGAGTCCTCGCCCCACAGCAGCAGCCGATCGGTGACCGACCACAGGGCATGGATGACGAGCACGACCCCGACGATAGTCGCCGGTTCGCCCCTCCAAAGGGCGCCCCGGCGGCGTGTTAGAAGGAGGAGGTTTGGGTGGACGACGCGGAACGCTCGTTCGAGGTGTACGTACGGGCGCATTGGCCCGGATCGCGTTCCTGCTGACCGGCGACTATCACCTCGCCGAGGACCTGGTCCAGCAGACCCTGCGGGTCGCCGGACGCTGGACGGGAGTCATTGCCGCCGGCGATCCGGACGCCTACGTGCGGCGCGTCCTCTATACGCAGCACGTGTCCTGGTGGCGCCGGGCTCGGCGGACCGCCACGGTCCGCGCGGACCCGCCCGATCGCGTCGTGCCCGATCCGAGCGGCGACGTCGTACTGGCGGTGGCCGTCCAGCGGGCACTGGCCCGGCTGACCCCTAAGCAGCGGGCGGTACTCGTGCTGCGGTGCGGCGAGGATCTCACCGAGGTCCAGGCCGCCGAGATCCTCGGCTGCCGGGTGGGGACCGTGAAGAGCCAGGTTCGCGCTGGCCGACCGGGCTCCGGCCGTACACCTGCCGGATGACCTGTGGCGACGGGGCCGCACGCGGCGACGGCGACGGACCGCCACGATGGCCGCCACGATGGCCGCCGCGGTGGTTGCCGTGCTGGCCGCCGTGCCGATCGCGACCGGCGGATTCCCGGGCGACCCACCGGCATCGGCCCACCGGGGTCCCACCGTGCCTGGCCGGGTCTATCCGCCGTGGCTGGGCCAGGACACCGTGCTGCAGTCGCCGCCCGGCGCCGCCTCGATCCTGGTCAGCGGCGAGGGTTCGCTGATCGGCGCCGACACGGAGTGGTACCACTTCGAGGGGCGTTCGTTGGTGGTCAGCCAGAGCGGCAGGTACCGGCTGGTGCGGACCATGTTCCAGAACGAGGCCGGGCGGACGATGCTGCTGTCCCCCGATGGTCGGTTCCTCACCGGGGAGAACACTCTGGAGGGCGCCGGCGGGCAGCAGGCCTGGCCGGGATGGTCGCGGGCCAGGCCGCGGTAGCCGTCGTCGAGCAGGGCCTGCACGTCGTCGAACTCGTTGAACAGTGCGTCGGCGCCTTCGGTTTCATCGCGGTTTGGTCGTGCATGCGCCCTGGCCGGTGGGCGCCTTCCCCCAGCAGGCGGCCTTCACTGTCGCAGGCCACCGTCGTCTTATGGGTGTTCTGTTTGCGCTTACCCGACACGAACGCCCGCCGGCCGGCCCGGTGGGCTTGCGGTCGGCGGACTTGGATCTCGGTGCCGTCAAAGCGTAACCGGACCCTTCGGCCTGCGCGTAGGCGAACACATCGGCCAACGTACGCAACCGCACCCCGGTCGGGGTGGTGAACCCACGCCGGGCCAACAGGGGCCGCACTTCGGCGATGGCCCGGGACACCGTCGAACGGTCCACTTTGTACATCACCGCCAGGACCTGATGGGTTACCCCCAGCCGCAGCCACGCCAACGTGACCAGCAGCCGATCGACGAAGACGAGGTCCTGACGGCGGCCCGCACCCGCTGCCCGGCGGCGAGACCGGCCACGGCGCTGCAACAGCAGTTCGTCCTCGTGTGCCGTCTCCCACCGCGGAGCCAACTCCACGATCAACGACCCTAGGTGTTCCGTTGTCAGCCCGCAGAAGGCAGAATGTGACAAGGCCGCACGAACCCAGGACTTAGACATTCCTGAATGTTCGTGCGGCCCTTCATCTTCTCAGCAACGACACGTCCACCTATGCGAGATCGTTACCCAGACTCACCGCTGATCCACGCGGGGGTCGTTAGTGGGCGCCGCTGGTCGCCAAAGCTTCGTAGGCGGGTGCGAGTTCGTGCCACCGTGCTACGGCGTCGCATCGTTCGCGCCCGGCGAGGTAGGCGGTGAGATCCTCGACATGGACCTGGTTGCCGGCACCGTAGGCGGCGCGCAGTGTCAGCGGCATGCCGCGCGCTTCCCAGACCAGGATGGTCTGGTCGCCGTCGGCGGTGAGCGTGACCTCGGTGACATGCTCGTCCGCGTGTTCGCCGGCGTTGATCAGTCGCAGTCGCCGCGGAGGCTCGCACACGTCGATGCGAACGTTGCCTTCCCATTCACTGGCGTAGTAGCGCGCATGGTACGTACCGCCAACGGTGAGGTCACCTTTAATCTCGCCGAGCCAGCGGGCTAGACGCAGGGGGTCCGTAATTGCTGACCACAGGTCCTCGATGTTGGTGCTGTAGCGGTCTTCCATGCGCACGACGCCCTTGCCGTCCGCCGATCCTAGGCTGCCCAGGATGCGGGCACTGCCACGTACGTTGCCTGTCATTGCGTGCTCCTTCGTTCGCGTTTTCCCCGGGCCACCTCGGTGTGCAAGGCGTCCAGCTGCTGCTCGCACAGGGCCCGGTATCGGCTCAGCCACTGCTCGACTTCGGTGAGCGGCTCAAGACGAAGCCCGTAGATCCGTCGCTGCGCTTCGTGCCGGACCTCGACAAGTCCCGCCTCCCGCAGTACCCGAAGGTGCCGCGAAACGCCCGGACGGGCAATCGGCACCAGCGCCGCCAGCTCACCCGCCGTCGCCGGACCGCCGGCGAGGGCCTCTAGCATCGTGCGTCGACTCTCATCCGCCAATGCCCGCAGGGCAGCTTCCATGCCGCTGAGCGTACCGATGTGGTTACGTAACCGTCAAGGTACAGAAGGCGACCCGATCCAATCGGATAAGGGCCGGCCACAAGCTTGCCGTTCGCAACCGAAACCCGAAGCGGACACCACTCCCTATTACG
>DASRRF010000497.1:0-8352 GCA_035695905.1 Micromonosporaceae bacterium
ATGGCGCCCGGGACAACGAGTGCCGCCAGCACACCAAGCGCAACCCACCGGCCCGCACGAGAACGCCGCCGCGACGGAGGGGTCTGCGCCTGCTCGGGCGGCGACGCCAGCTCGAGCGGCGCGCTCCGGCTGACCGCAGATGGTGTCGAGGCTCCCTTGACCTGGTAAGCGAGGCCCAAGGCGACGAACACCTGGGCCGCGCCGATGCCCGGCTCGGCTCGGCATGCAACCCACGGCCTGGTACCGGAGTAATCGGCCTGCAGTACGGGAAGCCCGTCGGCCGGGCGTGCCAGGGCCGCCGCGGTAACCGCAAACGCGTCTCGCCACCGCTGCTCCCCGGCCGCCGCGTCATCGAGAACAGCAACGGTCACCAGATCCCCGGCCTGGTCGACGCCCGCCCAGACGACGCCAATCTCGCACCTGCCCAGCACATCGAGCAGGCGATACGGACCGATGGTCTCCACGCTGGACTCCCCGATCTCTCTGGTCGCTCGCGATAGTAGCCAATCCGACCGAGAACTCGGCCACGGCGGCGGTGAGCAGGTCCGCGGCCATCAACGGCGATCAGCTAGGGTCTGTGCGAGCATCCTTCGGATCAACCACAGAACCCGGGGTGGAACAGGTGTTGGCGACTGCGGACCGCCTTTCTCCCGCGGTGGATGAGCCAGCGGCTCGCCGCCGGCGGGCGAGCCTGCGTGATGCCATCGCCGTGTTGGCGCTGCTGGCTGTGTTCCCGGTCGTACATGACATCAAGAACATGCTGACTGCACCATACTTTCTGGATGAGGCGTGGGTCGCGCTGTCGTGGCGCTTTCCGATCAGCGACCTGCCGTCGCTAACGGCATCAACCCCGTTGGGCTGGAGTCTCCTGCTGCGGCTGGTACCCGATGCCGACTTCCTGCGCGTGGTGCCACTGGCGTTCCATCTGATCATGATCACTGCCGCGTACGCGTTCGGTCGACTGCTCGCGTGGCAAAGTGCTGGCACGGGGGTACTGGCCGGCGTCGTCAGCGCTGCAGTCGTCCTGCTCATCCCGGCCCAACAGGTTCGCCACGACCTCAAGCAGTACACCGCGGATGCGGCTATGACGTTGATCCTTCTCGCGGTCTCGGCGTGGATCGAAGCGAGCTGGTCGCGCCGGAGGCTCGGCGCGTTGGTCGGGGTCGCGGGCGTGGGGATGTTGCTGAGCCACGTTACGGCGATTGCCGCAGCCTGCGTGTTCGGCGGGCTCATGCTCGTCGCGCTCGCGCGGCGACAACGTGCACGCGCCGTGGAAACTATGGTGGCTGGAGTGGTCGTAGCCCTGGTCGGCGCGGCGATCTATCTCGGCGCATCCGCGAACGGCCGGACATCCTCGTTGGAGGAGTTCTGGCGGGAGAGCTTTCCCAGTCTCGGCGACCTCCCCAGCTACCTATGGCAGCGAGCCAACGGACTTTCTCCGTTGCTTGGAGCGCAACGACCGCTTCAAGCGCTCATCTTCGCCGCCTTCTCCCTTTTCGGTGTACTGACCATAGCCAAGCGGCAACGGCCGAGCACGGCGGTCGCGATTATCCTGTTGCCCGTAGCCGCCGTCTTGCTTGGGGTAGCCAGGGTCTATCCGTTGCTTGACCTGCGCACATCGCATTTCCTGCTCGTGGCGATCGCGGCGGTTGCCGGTCTGGGCGTCGTCGGAGCCGCCGACTCGACGGCGGCTTTCGTGCGTACGCTCAGCCCTGGGTGGCGCACCGGTCTCGCGACCGCGATCTGTGCAGTCGTGCTCGTCGCATTCGCCGCCGACAACCGCCGTTGGTACCGGTTCGATGGCGACGCGCCCGGTGTTGACTACGACGCTCCGATGGCCGAAGAGGACATACGGTCAGCTGTCGACTACGTGACGGCACACAGCTCACCGGACGACGTCATAGCCATCAGCGTAATGTCCAGCTACGGGTTCGCGTTCTACTGGCAGCGGAATCCCATCGAAGTGGTTAGGTACGGCAACGCCGTAGGTTGGAACGTCGGCGTTCCAACGCAGCCCAACATCGTGTGGGTCCAGAGCGACAACGCGGTCGGCATCCGGCAGTTTCTGGACCAGGCGCTCGATCGCGCCGGGAAACTCGGCCACGATAGCCGGGTCTGGCTTATCCGCTCACACGTCCTACCCACAGAGCGGGATGCCTGGCAGGCCGCGCTGACCAACTACCAGCTCGAACTAGTCACCGGCGGCCCGGAGCCGGTCGGCGTGCTGACGAGAAAGTAGACCGGGCCCGCTGAGCCACTCAGCGCCACTCGGTTCCAGACCAACCGGGTGGTACGTTACGCATTCCGAGCGAATGGGACAGCGCGTGAAGGTACTCATCACCGGTGGAGCCGGCTTCATCGGCAGCACCGTCGCGTCGGCCTGCCTGGACCGGGGCATCCAACCGATCCTGCTGGACAACCTGGTCACCGGCCGGCTCGAGTTCACCGAGGGCCGGGACTTCTACCTCGGCGACATCGCCGACGGCGGGCTGGTTGACCGGATCTTCGCCGACCACCCGGAGATCGCGATCGCCGTGCACTGCGCCGCGCTGATCGTGGTACCCGAATCCGTGGCCCAGCCCATCAGGTACTACCGGGAGAACGTGAGCAAAAGCCTGGATCTCGCAGAGCATCTGGTCCGCAACGGCTGCCGCCGGTTGGTGTACAGCTCGTCGGCGGCGATCTACGCGCCGACCGCGACCGCCCGGGTGGACGAGTCGTCGCCGATCGCCCCGGTCAGCCCGTACGCCCGGACCAAAGCCATGGTCGAAGAGCTGCTGGCCGATATCGCGATCGCCCATGACCTGCGGATCATCTCACTGCGCTACTTCAACCCGATCGGCGCGGATCCCAAGATGCGTACCGGTCTTCAGCTTGCCGAACCCTCACATGCACTGGGCAAGTTGATTGAGGCGTACCACAACGGCCGCCCGTTTCGGATCACCGGAGTCGACTGGCCGACCAGGGACGGCAGCGGGATTCGCGACTACGTTCACGTCTGGGATCTCGCCGAGGGCCATGTCCGGGCGATCACCGAGTTCGACCGCGTCGGGTCAGCCGCCGGCTTTGAAGCGATCAACCTGGGGACCGGACAGGGTACGACGGTCCGCGAGCTCGTCGCCGGATTCGAGGATGTCGTCGGCGAGCCGCTGGTCGTGCAGGAGGCGCCGCGGCGCCCCGGCGACGTGCTGGGTTGCTACGCCGCTACGGACAAGGCGCGCGCGGTTCTGGGTTGGCAGAGCCGGCTGAGTCTCGCTGAAGGAATCCGGCACGCCATCGACTGGCGTGCGCACTGGTTTGGTACACGCACGTCGATCCGGTAGGACCTTGCCTCCTATGATGGCGGGGATGAATCCACTCCAGGCGCGTGCAATCCCTGCCGCGCGGCCCGACACCGAGGCGCCGGCCACGACCGGCCCGGTGTTTCTGTTGCCCCGCCGGCGACCGGGGCACCTCGGCCCGGTGAACGTAGTGCAGCTGCTGGTCGCCGAGGTCGCGATCGTCGCCGTCCTGGCCGTACTCAAGCTGGGCGTCGCGGTCGTCCTCGGTACGATCGTCGCCGGCCTGGCGGTACTCGTGGCGACCTGGGCGCGCGGCGACGGCCGGTGGTGGCTGGAGCGGCAGCTGATGCGGCGGCACCACCGGCAGCGACGGCAGGCGGCCCCGCCGGTACGCGACACCGACGCGCGCCTGACCGCGCTGCGCTGGCTAGCCCCGGGCCTGTCCGTGCAGAACGTCATCGCCGCGGACAGCTCGCAGGTCGGCGTCGCCCGCGACGACGCCGGGTGGTTTGCGGTGGCTGCGCTGACCCCGACCGGGTTGCTCCGCGCCGGGCCGACCGGGCAGCTCCGGCTCGACGCCGTGGTCGCCGCGCTAGCCGAGGCGAGCCAGCCGGGTGCCGCGGTCCAGCTGGTGATCCATACGGTACCGGCGCCCAGCCTGGGTATCGATCCGGCCGCACCGGCCGCACAGTCGTACCGCCAGCTGCTGGCCGGATTCGGCGCGGATCCGGTGCCGATGGACCGCGCGATGTGGCTGGCCGTGCGGCTCGATCTGCACGCGCTGGCCGAGGCGGGCGCGGGCCCGGACACCGACGTCGAACCGGCGCCGGCGGTGACGGCCGCGCTGATCCGGCGGGTCGGCAAGGCACTGCGCGGGATCGGCGTGCCCTACCACGTGCTGGACTCGGATCGGCTGCTCGACGCCCTGGTACGCGGGTGCGACCTGCCCCCGGCGGCGGGTGCCGGCGGGTCGGAGGCGCCGCGTGAGGACTGGTCCGGCTGGCAGTCTCCGTACCTGGCGCACCGGTCGTACTGGGTCCGCGGTTGGCCGGCGCTCGGGCGTACCGCCGCGTTGTTGAGCTGGCTCACGACGGTGCCGGCGGCGTCCACGAGCGTCGCGCTAACCCTGACGCCGGAGGGCGACACGGTCGACCTGCGCTGCCTGTTCCGGGTCGCCGCGCCGGCCCGCGAGCTGGCCCAGGTCTGCCACGCGGTGACCAGGCAGGCCCGCCAGGAGGGCGCCGACCTGTTCCCGCTCGACGGCGAGCAGGGGCCCGCGGTGTACGCATCCGCACCTACCGGGGGTGGGCCACGATGACCAGCGCGACGCCGCAGCCACCGGAGTACGCGACCCAGCCTGCCGGGCAAACCGCTCCCGGCCCGGCACCGCAGGTGGCCCGGCAGGCCGAGGCGCCGGCCGCGGAAGGTACCCAGGCACCCAAGCCGCCGCCGGCGGTGACCGCGTCCCTCGTGCTGCGCTCGGCCGCGCACGCCGGGACGGTCGCCACCGCCGCGTCGCCGTTCGCCCTTGCCGCGCCGGCCGCCGAGGCGATCGCCGACGAGCTCGTTGCGATCCCGGACACCACGCGGGTCCAGCCACCCAGGCCGAGCCCGGTACCGGAACGGCCGCGGCCGCCGGACGTGAACGGTCATCGCGGCCGGGCCGGCCGGCTGGACCGGTTGCGGGTCGGCTCACACATGGTCTCCCCGGCCGCGTTGTCTCGGATGGGCTTCGCGGTACCCGGTGGTGGCCTGGTGGTCGGCGCGGACCGGCGGCAGCGGCCGGTCTCGGTACGGTTCTTCCGCCCCGAGCCGACGAAGATCACCGTCGTGGGTGGCGCCTGGGCCGGCCAGCTTATCGCGTTCCGGGCGTTGGCCATGGGCGCGCGCGCGGCCGTGGTCACCGTCGAGCCGTCGATCTGGAACAGCTTCGGCGAGTGGGCGACGAAGCGAACCGACCGGGTGGTCGTGTGGAACCAGGAGCGGCCGGTCGCCGTCGCCGGCACAGCGGCGCAACCCACCTTGCTGGTGTACGACCTCGGGGTGGCCGGCCCGGCGACGCCGCCGCCGCTCGGGCCGTGGCAGACCCAGCTGACCGTACTGCGGGAGCTCGACCATGCCGGCGTGCCGTCGGTCCAGGAAGGCCATCTGGTCCTGCTGCAACGCCTTGACGGCGCGGAGGCGGGTGTTGCCGGAACCGCACTGCGCCTGCCCGAGCACAGCGTCGGCTTCCTCCAGCTGATGGCCGACGACATGCTGGCGGTGGTCGGTGGCGGCGCCGCCGATCAGTACGTCTGGCTCACCGAGACCGACGTCGAACGCACCTACTTCGGCGACCCGAGACGCTGAGCGCGCCGCCTATCCGGCGGGGGGTGTCCAGGCGAGCTGGACCAGGCGGGCGCCGTGCCGGCGGGTGAACAGCCAGGCCCGGCCCGGCGGCAGTAGCTGCGGCTTGAGGTTGCCGAACAGCGGACCCTCCTCCTTCGGACCGGACATCATGATGCCCGGTGAGGCGACCTCGCGGATCCGGGCGATCATCGGGTCGAACAGCGACCGCGCGGCGCCACCGATCCGCCGGGTGATCACCACGTGCAGCCCGATGTCGCGCGCCTGTGGCAGGTACTCCAGCAGCGGCGCGAGCGGGTTCATCGTCGCGCCGGCGACCAGGTCGTAGTCGTCCACCAGCAGGTACAGCTCCGGACCCTTCCACCAGCTGCGGTTGCGGAGCTGCTCGGCGGTTACCCCGGTGCCGGGCAGCCGCTCCTTCATCACCGTCGCCACCTGGGTGACCAGCTCCGACGTGGTCTGCTGCGACGTGCCGTACCCGATGAGGTGCTCGGTTTCGACGCAGCCGAGCAGGCTGCGACGCAGGTCGACGAGCAGGATGCGGGCCTGGCTCGGGTCATAGCTGCGGGTGATGGTGCGGGCCAGCCCGCGCAGGAACGAGCTCTTGCCGCACTCGATATCGCCGAACAGCAGCAGGTGCGGCTCGGCGTCGAAGTCCAGGAACACCGGCTGCAGGTCGGTCTCCGCGATGCCGATCGGCAGCTGGCCACCGCGCGGTGCCGGCAGCGCGTCGTACGGCAGCTCCTCGGGCAGCAGCCGGACGCGTTGCGCGGGTGGGCCGGTCCAGCCGGTCCGGGACACCTTGACGAACTCCGCGACCGCGTCGGACAGGTCGTCGACCCGCTGTGCGGTGTCCAGCCGGGGCAGGGCGGCCAGGAAGTGCAGGCCGTCCGGGGTGAGCCCGCGGCCCGGGGTCTGTTCCGGTACGTTGACCGCGGCCCGGCGGTTGATCACCGAGTCGCTCGGCTCGCCGAGCCGCAGCTCGATCTTCGTGCCGAACATGTCGCGTACCGCGGGGCGTACGTCCATCCACCGGTTCGACGCGGCCAGGATATGGATGCCGAACCCGAGGCCGCGGTTGGCCAGATCGGAGACGATCGCCTCCTGGTCCTCGAACTCGTTGCGCAGCGTCATCCAGCCGTCGACGACCAGGAAGATGTCGCCGAACGGGTCCTCACCGAACCGGCCGTCCCGCTTCGCCCGCCGGTAGGTGGCGATGCCGTCCACCGCGTTCGCGGCGAACAGCGCCTCCCTGGCCTGCAGAACCCCGTGCAGCTCGGCGATGGTACGCCGGACGCTGTTCACGTCCCGCCTCGTCGCCACCCCGCCGACGTGCGGCAGGTTCGCCAGCGCGGTCAGCGCGCCACCGCCGAAATCCAGGCAGTAGAACTGCGCCTCCTGCGGCGTGTGCATCAAGGACAAGCTGCTGACCAGGGCACGCAGGAAATTGCTCTTGCCACTCTGCGGTGCGCCGACCACGATCACGTTGCCCGCACCGCCGGACAGGTCCAGCCACATCGGATCCCGGCTCTGCTCGAACGGCTTGTCGATGATGCCGACGATGCCGTGTAGCGCGCCGTGCAGGTTGCGTTCCCGGGCGGTCAGGCCGCGCTCCGGTGTGTGCACGATCGGGGTGAGCAGCGTGCCGAGGGTCGGCGGGTCGGCCAGCGGCGGCAGCCACACCTGATGCGCCGGCGGCCCCTGGCCCTCCATCCGGCGGACCAGGATATCCAGCAGGGTGTCGCCGACCACCGGCTCCTCCGGCTGCGCGGCCAGCTCGGCCGCCTGGTCCTCGCGCGGCCGGTCGACGTAGAGCGTGGTGTACTCGCGCACCGGGTCGGCCAGCCGCCCGGCCGCGGCCGGGCGGTCGCCGTCGCGGCGGTGCACCCCGGACACGTACGCCGCCTTGAACCGGACCATCCCCTCGGTGCCGGTCTTCAGGTACCCGTGCCCGGGTGAGCGGGGTAGCTCGTACGCGTCCGGTACGCCGAGCACCGCGCGACTGTCCATTGAGGAGAACGTACGCAGGCCCAGCCGGTACGACAGGTGCGTCTCCAGCCCGCGCAGCCGGCCCTCCTCCAGCCGTTGCGAGGCGAGCAGCAGGTGGATGCCGAGCGACCGGCCGACCCGGCCGATCTGCACGAACATGTCGATGAAGTCCGGCCGGGCGGTCAGCAGCTCGCTGAACTCGTCCACGATGAGCAGCAGGCTGGGCAGCGGGTTCAGCGGTACGCCGGCCGCCCGGGCCCGCTCGTAGTCCCGCTGCGACGCGTAGTTGCCGGCCTTGCGCAACAGCTCCTGGCGGCGTACCAGCTCGCCCTGGATCGCGCCGAGCATCCTGTCCACAAGGGACAGTTCGTCGGCCAGGTTGGTGATGACCGCGCTGGTGTGCGGCAACCGGTCCAGCGTGGTGAAGGTCGCGCCGCCCTTGAAGTCGACGAGGACGAAGTTCAGGATCTCCGAGTTGTGTGTGACCGCGAGGGCCAGCACGAGGGTGCGCAGCAGCTCGCTCTTGCCCGAGCCGGTCGCGCCGACCAGCAGGCCGTGCGGACCCATGCCGTCCTGCGCGGACTCCTTGAGGTCCAGCTCGATCGGGCGGCCGTCCGGCCCGATGCCCAGCAGCACCCGCAGCCGGTCCCGGTTGGGCCGGGAAGCCCACTGCTGCGCCAGGTCGAAGTCGTACGGGTCGCCGAGGTCGAGCAGCTCGGCGAGGCCGACGTCCACG
>DASRRF010000498.1:0-1714 GCA_035695905.1 Micromonosporaceae bacterium
CCCGGTCGAACCGGATCACCTGCGGCTGGGCCGCGGGGCGCACCAGGGCCACGGCCGGCTCGGCCGGCCGGGGAACCGCGAACGCCTCGTCCAGCGCGGCGAGACCCTCGACGCTGGCGTGGAACTTGGCCCCCGCGGCGCGCAGCGGCAGGTACGCCTCCGGCGTGAGGAGCAGCACGAGCAGCGCGGTGGACAGGGTCAGCCCACCGCCCAGCAGCCGCAGGCCGATCGGGACTGCGACCAACGCCACTGACAGCGTGCCGACCAGCTCCAGGACGAGCGCGGAGATGAACGCGATGCGCAGCGTCCGCATGGTGGCGATCCGGTGCGCGTCGGCCATCCGGCGCACCACGGCGACCTGCGCCTGCGCCCGGCCGAACACGCGCAGCGTCGGCAGTCCGGCCACCATGTCCAGGAAGTGCCCGCCGAGCAGGGCCAGCCGGCGCCACTGCCGCTGCGTGGCAGCCTGGGTCTGCGCGCCGATCAGCGCGCCGAACAGCGGGATCAGCGGCAGCGTGCCGAGGATGATCAGCGCGGATGTCCAGTCCGCGGCGAAGACCCGTACCACGACCGCCACCGGGATCGTCACGCCGAGGATGAGCTGCGGCAGGTACCCGGTGAGGTACGGGTCGAGCGCGTCCAGCCCGCGGCCGGCCAGCGTGGCCAGGGCGCCGGCCCGCTGCCCGGCCATCCACTGTGGACCGAGTCGCTGCCCGGCGGCCAGCAGTTCGCCCCGCAACGCGGCCTTGACCATGGCCGCGGTACGGGCGGCGACGATACCCTGGGCCCACAGCAGGCCGGCCCGTGCGGCCACCGCGGCGACGAACCAGGCCAGGGCGGCCCGGTCCAGCCGGCCGCCGGCCGCGGCCGTGAGTACCGCCGCTAGCGCGGTGGCCTGGCCGACCACCGCGAGCGCGGCGGCCACCCCCAGCCCGGCCAGCATTGCGAGCCAGCGCCGGGTCATCGGTAGCCGGCGTACCAGTCGCGGGTCGAAGGGTCTCATGTGGACTCGGTACCGCGTACGGCAACGCCCGCCAGCACACGCAGTGCTCCGCGAAGGACCTCCGCGTCGGCATCGCTGACCGAGCGGGCGAAGCGCACCAGGGCGGCGTCCCGGCTGCCGGTCAGGTCGAGCGCGTCCAGCATCAGCCGGGCCACGTACGCGTCCCGATCGGTGGCCGGCCGGTAGCTCCAGGCCCGGCCGACCCGTACCCGGGTCACGAAGCCCTTGCCGGCCAACCGGTCGAGTACGGTCATCACCGTGGTGTACGCCCACCTGCGGTCCCCGGCCAGCCGTTCCGCGCCCTGCCGGACGGTGAGCCCGCCGGATCCGGCGCGATCCCAGAGCACGTCCATCACGGCGCGCTCAAGCCCACCCAGCCGGTTCACGCGCCGAGTCTACGACGCCCCGTAGGACAGCCCGACATCAACGCAGTGTCGGGGACATTGCCGCTATCGACGCCCTGATCACAGCACTGTCGGGGACATTGCTTTTGGCCGAGGTGGCGGCATCTCACACGCCCTTCGGGTGCCATACGGTCTTCGTCTCCAGGAACGCCACGATCCGGTCCAGCCCCGGATCCTCGTTCCAGTCGACCGGCCGCGCCGGCGGGCGTACCACCCGCTTCAGGTTCTCCGCGGCGGCCTGCTCGAGCGACGCGGCGAGGGCGGGATCCGCCACCCCGGTCAGGTCGATCGCGTTCACGTCCATGTG
>DASRRF010000499.1:0-3270 GCA_035695905.1 Micromonosporaceae bacterium
AGGCCGCCCTCGGACAGGTCGTGCGCCGCGGTGACGTGCCCGACCTTCGCCGCGTCCCGGATGATCTCGGCGAGCAGCTGCTCGCGGGCCAGGTCGGCGACCGGCGGCAGCCCGCCCAGGTGGCCGTGGGTCATCCAGGCCCATTCCGAGCCGGACAGCTCGGCCAGCGTTTCGCCGATCTGGATGATCGCGTCGCCGTCGTGCGCGAAGCCCATCGGTAGCCGCTCGGTCACATCCTCGAGAACCCCGAGCACACCGACGATCGGCGTGGGGTGGATCGCCGCCGCCCCGGTCGAGTTGTAGAACGACACGTTGCCACCGGTGACCGGGATGCCCAGCGCCGCGCAGCCATCGGCAAGGCCGCGAACCGCCTCGGCGAACTGCCACATCACCGCCGGATCCTCCGGCGAGCCGAAGTTCAGGCAGTTGGTCACGGCAACCGGCGTCGCGCCGGTCACCGCGACGTTGCGGTACGCCTCGGCGAGGGCGAGCTGGGCGCCCGCGTACGGGTCCAGCCGGGTGTACCGGCCGTTGCCGTCCACGGAGATCGCGACGCCGAGCTTGGTGGCCTCGTCGATCCGGACCATCCCGGCGTCCTCCGGCTGGGCCAGCACGGTGTTGCCCAGCACATACCGGTCGTACTGCTCGGTGACCCATGCCTTGTCGCACAGGTTCGGCGACGCGGCCATCCGCAACAGGGTCTCGCGCAGCTCGTCGCCGGTGCGCGGGCGGGGCAGCGTCTCCGCGCGGTCGGCCTGCAGCAGGATCAGGTCGGCCGGCTCGCGCATCGGCCGGGCGTAGACCGGGCCGTCGTCGGCGAGGCTGGCCGGTGGTACGTCCACCACGGTCTGGCCGCGCCAGTCCACCACGAGCCGCCCGGTGTCGGTGACCGTACCGATGACCGTGGCCAGCACGCCCCACTTCTCGCATACCGCGAGCACGGCGGCCGCGCTGGCCGGCTCGACGATCAGCAGCATCCGCTCCTGGGACTCGCTGGCCAGGATCTCCTGCGGTGCCATCGACGGCTCGCGCAGCGGTACCTTCGCCAGCTCCACCGCCATCCCGGTGCCCGCCGCCGCGCTCGTCTCGGACAGCGCACAGGTCAGCCCGGCGCCGCCGAGGTCCTGGATGCCGACCACCAGCCCGGCCGCGTACAGCTCCAGGCACGCCTCGATCAGCAGCTTCTCCGTGAACGGGTCGCCGACCTGGACCGACGGCCGGTGTTCCGACGAGCCTTCGTCGAACGTGGCGCTGGCCAGCACGGACACCCCGCCGATGCCGTCCCGGCCGGTCTTCGCGCCGATCAGGATCACCAGGTTGCCCGGGCCGGCGGCGGCCTTGTTCTGCAGCCGGTCCACCGGCAGCACCCCGACACAGAGCGCATTGACCAAGGGATTTCCTTGGTACGAAGGGTCGAAGACCACCTCGCCACCGATATTGGGCAGGCCGAGGCAGTTGCCGTACCCGCCGATGCCGGCCACCACGCCCGGCAGCATGCGCGCGGTGTCCGGGTGGTCCGCCGCGCCGAACCGCAGCGGGTCCATCACGGCGATCGGGCGGGCACCCATGGCGAGGATGTCCCGGACGATCCCGCCGATGCCGGTGGCGGCGCCCTGGTACGGCTCGACGAAGCTCGGATGGTTGTGCGACTCCACCTTGAACGTGACCGCCAGCCGCTCGGAGACCCGAACCACCCCGGCGTTCTCCCCGATCCCGGCGAGCAGCCGGTCCGACGGCGGGTTCTTCTCGCTGAACTGGCGCAGGTGCACCTTGCTCGACTTGTATGAGCAGTGCTCGCTCCACATCACCGAGTACATGGCGAGCTCGGAGTGCGTGGGACGGCGGCCGAGGATCTCCCGGATCCGTTCGTACTCGTCTTCGCGCAGGCCCAGCTCGGGGTACGGCTGAAGCTCGTCCGGCGTGGCCGCGGCCAGCTCGACGGTGTCCGCCGACTCCTGCACGGTCTGCGTCATGCCGGCCCCGTCAGGTGTTTCAGCAGTGAGGTGAAGAAGCCCAGCCCGTCGGTGGACGGGCCGGTCAGCTCGTCGATCGCGTGCTCCGGGTGTGGCATCAGGCCGACAACATTGCCCGCCTCGTTGCGGATCGCGGCGATGTCCCGGGCCGACCCGTTCGGGTTGCCGCGCAGGTACTTCGCGACGATCCGGCCCCGCGCCGCCAGCTCGTCCAGCGTCGCGGCATCGGCCACGTACCGGCCCTCCCCGTTCTTGATCGGGATGAGCAGCTCCTGGCCCTCGTCGTACGCGTTGGTCCAGGCGGACTCGGTGGACTCGATCCGCAACAGCTGATCGCGGTTCTGGAAATGCAGGTTCTCGTTGCGGGTCAGCGCGCCGGGCAGCAGGTGTGCCTCGCACAGGATCTGGAAGCCGTTGCAGATGCCGAGCACCGGCAGGCCGTCCCGGGCGGCCATGATGATCAGCTCCATCACCGGCGCGAACCGGGCGATCGCACCGGTACGCAGGTAGTCGCCGTACGAGAAGCCGCCCGGCAGGACCACGGCGTCCACCTGGTGCAGGTTCGCCTCGGCATGCCAGAGCCGGACCGGCTCGGCACCGGTATAGCGGACCGCCCGCAGCGCGTCGCCGTCGTCCAGCGAACCTGGAAACGTGACGACGCCGATCCGCGCGGTCATGAGGACTCGACCCGGACCGTGTAGTCCTCGATGACCGGGTTGGCCAGCAGCTTGTCGGCGATCTCGCGAGCCCGCGCGGTGACCGCGTCGGCCTCGTCCGGCCCGGCGTCGCCGGCGAACTCGATCTCGACGCGCTTGCCTATCCGTACCGATGAAACACCCTCGACGCCCAGCCGCGGCAGTGCGTTCGCGACCGCCTGGCCCTGTGGGTCGAGGATCTCGGGCTTGAGCATGACGTCAACGACGACACGAGCCACGGGGCACTCCTGATGTGTCCGGCTGCCTGGTCGGGGGCACGATCAGCCTACCGGGCGGCCGAGATCACGCGCTGGCGAGGGTGGCGATCGCGAGTACCGCGCAGATCGCGGCGCCCAGGTAGTGAACCAGGGCCAACCGGACATGCCGCAGGAGCCAGCGGCCGAGCAGTACCGCCGCGCCGGACACCGCCGCCAGGGCGACCCACGAGCCGACAAACACCGGCACCGCGGGCTTGCCGCTGGCCACCAGCCCGGCGGTGAGCAACTGCGTCAGATCCCCCCACTCGGCGGCAAACAGTACGGTGAAGCTCGCCACGGCCGCCCGCCAGCCGCGCCGGCCATCGGTGACCTTGGCGCTGAGCT
>DASRRF010000500.1:0-4972 GCA_035695905.1 Micromonosporaceae bacterium
CCAGCTCCCGGCTCAGGTCGCTGGTGGCGTTGTTGGCCATGTTGCGCAGGTTGCGCAGCATCCGCAGGCCGTCATTGATCACATTCGGCAGCTTGTCGCCAAAGATCAACAGGGCGATGACGAGAAGCGCCAGGATCTCCCACCAGTTCAGGTTCTCGAACATCGCCGCACCTCCCTGCCGAGAGACTACTTCCCTGCCGAGAGACTACTTCGCGTCCGCGGCCAGCGTCACCGACGCCTGGTGGGCGGCGCCACCGCCCCGGCGGAACTCGACCACCACCACCGACCCGGGCGCGTACTTGCGTACCAGCGCGATCAGGTCGGTCGGTTCGTCCACCGGGCGGCCGTCCAGCCGCACCACCACGTCGCCCACCTTGAGCCCGGCACCGGCGGCCGGTCCGGTGGCATCCACGCCCATCAGCCGCACGCCACCGGTGGCCGACCGGTACGCGCTGTCCAGCTGGGCGCCGATCACCGTACGGCGGGCCTTCCCGGTATCGATGATCTCCTGTGCCACCCGCTTCGCCTGGTTGATCGGCACCGCGAAGGCGAGCCCGATGTTGCCGGCCTCCTCCTCGCGGTTGGCGATCGACTTGATCA
The DNA here is from genome assembly GCA_035695905.1 of Micromonosporaceae bacterium. Taxonomy (GTDB): domain Bacteria; phylum Actinomycetota; class Actinomycetes; order Mycobacteriales; family Micromonosporaceae; genus EFPC-2. The sequence continues at coordinate 601 of DASRRF010000500.1, forward strand.
CGGAGTTGACCCCGATCACCCGGCCCGCGCCGTCCACCAGCGGGCCGCCCGAGTTGCCGTGGTTGACCGCCGCGTCGGTCTGGATCGCCGCGTAGTACCGCACCTGCCCACCCGGCTCACCGGCCTGGATGGTCCGGTCCAGTGCGCTGATGATGCCGGACGTCACGGTGTTGGCCAGGGCCAGCGGTGAACCCATCGCGAGCACCGGATCACCGACCGCAATCTGGTCCGAGTCGCCGAACTCCACTGGGGTGAGGCCCGAACGCTCCACCTTGAGCACCGCGATATCCGACTCGGGATCCCGGCCGGCAACCTTGGCCGGCAGGGTGGTCGCGTCGTTGAGCATCACGCTCGCGGTGCCCGACGCGTCCTCGACCACGTGGTCGTTGGTAATCACATAGCCGTCGGTCGACGCGATGAACCCGCTACCCAGGCTGAACCCGCGGGCCGTGGCCACCCGTACGGTCACCACGCTGGGCAGCACCCGGCGGGCGACGCCGGCCAGCGAGTCCGGCGCCCGCTGCGCCAGCGCGGGCGCCGACCGGGCGGCCCCGGAGCCGCCGAGCACCGTACCGCCACCGAAGCCGTTTCGTACCGCGAAGAGGTAGCCCAGCGTGCCGCCGAGCGCGCCGGCCAGCAACGCGGTGACGAGCGCGACGGCGAAGACCGACCCCGGTGCGCGCGCCGGGCCGCCGTCCAGGGCGGCAGCGTCGTCACTGACCTGCTGATCCCGGGGGTACGACGGGAGCGGCTGGACCACCCGGGCCGCGGACTGCGGATCCCGCCACGGGTCGGCGAGCGCGTCGGACCACCACGGCGACTGCCCAGCGGAGCCCCCGCGCAGACCATCGGTCACGTCCATGCCCTCCTGTCCCACCCCCGTCCAGGATCGCACGGTTTGGCGAGCCGCATTCACTACTTGGCGCTGCGCGACCGGACCCCCGCTACGCTGGGGGCGCCACCGGAGCCCCACCGGACAGGAGGTGCGCCATAGCCACGCTGTCGCGAAACCCGGACGCCCGCGTCGCGCCGGCGCGCGAGTTCGCCGAATCGTACGTAACCGAGGATCCGATCATCCAGACCGCCCGCAGCCTGGCCCACGAGGTGGGCCTGACCCCGGTCGGTCCGGGTGCGGGCGCGATCCTCCGGCTGCTCGCTGCGGCCGGCAACGCCAAGGCCGTCGTCGAGGTGGGTACCGGCACCGGGGTCAGCGGGCTGTGGCTGCTGCGCGGCATGCGGCCCGACGGAGTGTTTACCACCATCGATATCGAAGCGGAGCACCAGCGGATCGCGAAGCGACTGTTCGCGGACGCGGGCTACCCGCCGGGGCGTACCCGGATCATCTCCGGACGCGCGCTGGACGTCCTACCGCGACTGGCCGACGGCGCGTACGACCTGGTCTTCGTGGACGCGGACCCGCAGGAGTACGCGGCCAGCGCGGTCGAGGCGCTGCGGCTGTTGCACCCCAGCGGCATCCTGGTGGTCAACGAGGCGCTGGCCGGCGGCCGGATCGGTGACCCGGCGGCCCGGGATCCGCAGACCGTGACGATCCGCGAGGCGGTCAAGGCCATCCGGGACGCCGAGGAGTGGATCCCGGCGCTGCTGCCGGCCGGCGGCGGGTTGCTCTGCGCGGTGAAGCGTGTCTGAGGCGGAACTGCGCAGCAGGCTCGCCGCGCCGGACCTGCCGGACCGGCTCACCCTGCGCTTCTGGCCGTGGATGGTCATGTGCGTGATCGGCATCGTCGCCTTCGCCCTGCTGGGGATGTTCGCCTTCTACATCGCGAGCGGCAACGGATCCGCGGTGGCCCGGGTCATCGCGGCGCTGGTCTGCGCCGGCATGGCGGTTCTCGCGCTTTACACGCTGGCCAGCCTGCGTACCCGGACGATCCTCGATCGGCAGGGCGGTACGGCGATCTCGGCCTTCGGCCGTACCCGGGTTACCTGGTCCGAGATCGACCGGCTGGACACGGTGCACGTGCTCGCCGGCTGGGGCGTACGGGCCTGGTCCGGCGATGACAAGACGATCGTCTACTTGTGCCACGACACCCACGGACGCCGGCCTAGGGCGGGCATGTACGACGAGCCGCCGCTGGACGCACCACGCGGTTTCACCGAGGGCTACGCGTTGGTGGCCCGGTACTGGCGGGCGGCGCGCGGCTAGCCGAGCTGGCTCAACCAGCGCAGCAGCGTGCGTACACCCCAGCCGGTCGCACCCTTGCCGAGCTCGCCGTCGACGCTGTCCGACCAGGCCGGGGCGGACATGTCCAGATGCGCCCAGCGGCCGCGGGCGGCACCGGTGAACTCGCGCAGGAAGAGCGCGGCCAGGATCGATCCGGCGCCGATGTCGGTGGAGTTGCTCAGGTCCGCCACCTCGCCGTCCAGCGCGTCGCGGTACTCGTCGACCAAGGGCATCCGCCACACCCGCTCACCGGCCGCCTCGGCCGCGGCGGCGAGCGCGTCGGCCAGCTCGTCGCTGTCGCTGTAGAGGGCGGCGGTCCGCTTGCCCAGCGCCACGTTCGCCGCGCCGGTCAGCGTGGCCAGGTCGACCAGCGCGTCGGGGGCCATGGTGGCCGCGTACGCGAGCGCGTCGGCGAGCACCACCCGGCCCTCCGCGTCGGTGTTACGGATCTCACTGGTCATCCCGCCGTAGTGCCGGACCACGTCCGCCGGCCGGTACGCCGACCCACCCGGCATGTTCTCGGCGAGCGGGGCGAGCGCGGTGACCCGCACCGGCAGGCGCAGCGCGGCGGCCCCGATCGCCGCGGCGGTCACCGCGGCCGCGCCCGACATGTCCTTGCGCATGAGCTTCATGCCCTCGCGCGTCTTGAGGTCTATCCCGCCCGAGTCGAACGTGATGCCCTTGCCGACGAGCACCACGTGCGGAACCGGGCCGCCCGCCGCCGCTGGCTGCCACGCGAGCTCGACCAGTCGCGGGCCGCGTACCGAACCGCCGCCGACCGCCAGCAGGCCGCCGAAGCCCTCCGCGGCCAGGGTTTCCGGCTCCCGTACCGTCACCGTCAGCCCGCCGACCTGCGCCGCCCGCCGGCGTACCTCGTCGGCGAACCACGCCGGGCTCTTCGTCTGGCTGGGCATGTTCGCCAGGTCCCGGGCGAACAGGGTGGCCCGCGCCACCGCCTCCGCGTGCGCCAGCGCGGCGGCGAAGCGGGCCGGGTCGTCGACCGCGAAGGACACCTCGCCGAGCCGGCGCGCCCCGTTGTCGTCACCCGGCGGATCCTGCGCGGCCAGCCGGAAGCGGTACCCCGCGAGCAGCGCCCCCTCGGCCGCTCCGCGTACCGCGGCGGGGTCGGCACCGGGCGGTATGGCCAGTGTCGCCACGCGCTCCCGCTTGGCGGCCCGGACAAGCGCGGCGCCCGCGGCGCGCCAGCCCGCCTCGGCGCCGTCACCGACGCCGACCAACAGCACCGATCGGGGGGTACCCAGCGGCCGCGGCAGGACCCGGGTGCCGCCGGCCTCGGTGGGCCGGGGTGTCGCATCGCCGCGCGCGTGGTCCACCTGGAACGCCTCGATCTCGGCGCGCAGCCCGGCGGCGAGCGGTACGCCATCGAGCACCGTGCCGCCGGTGGAGACCGGGACGGCAAGCACCGCTGGCTCCTGCGCCGGCAGGGCCACGAGTCGAATCGCTAGCACGGGTGGTCTACCAGGCGGCTAGCCCGCGGCGACCTTCAACGCGTCGCCGAGTGCATTCGCCTCGTCCGGGGTCATCTCGACGACCAGCCGGCCACCACCCTCCAGCGGAACCCGCATTACGATGCCACGGCCCTCCTTGGTGACCTCTAGCGGACCGTCGCCCGTCCGCGGCTTCATCGCCGCCATCTGTGTCTCCCCTCAGACTTCCCGTCCGACCAATGCCTCCGGCCGAAACACCACCCGGTGCGTGGAATGCTCCACGTCCTACTCGACGCCGCCGACCCGCCGCCCTCGGCCCCGGCCGGCGTGTCGCGCGCCGACTAATGATTTTCCCTGATGAACGCCCCCGACCCCAAACTCGGGCCATAAGCATGTGACAGCACCTGGCACAATCGTGGTGAAGCTGTCACAATGTCCGGTCATGCAGGCCCGGTCGGCCCTCTTCGACCTGTACGGCGACTACCTCCGCCCCCGGGGCGGGCGGGCGCCCGTCGCCGCGCTGGTCCGGCTGCTCGCGCCGCTGGGGATCGCACCGCCCGCGGTGCGTACCGCGGTCTCCCGGATGGTTCGGCAGGGCTGGCTGCACCCGCTGCGCCTGTCGTCCGGCCCGGGGTACCTGCTGACCCCGAAAGCGGCCCGGCGGCTCGACGAGGCCGGCGCGCGGATCTACCGGACCGCCACCCAGCGTTGGGATGGCCGGTTCGACCTGCTCGTCATCGATCCC
>DASRRF010000501.1:0-1619 GCA_035695905.1 Micromonosporaceae bacterium
ACGGGGTGGGCGACGGGGTCGGCGCCGGGTAGCCGGGCAGGTCCTCCTCGCGGGTACCCAGGCCCAGCGGGGATCCGGAGCGCAACAGCCGCCCAGCCAGCGCGTCGTACTCGTAGAGGGACGGCCGGTTCGCCGGATCGAGCACCTGCACGCTGCGCCGCAGGTCGGTGTCGCCGCCGTAAACCGTGCTGGCACCGACCTTCCAGGTGCCGCCGTTGGTGTCGGTGTACTCCTTCACCCGGTCGAGCGAGGTGTTGTACGAGACCTCGGACGCGATCCGTCCACTAGGGAGCGTCACCTTCACCAGCTGGTCGGCGGCCTGGGCCCCCAACCGGTTGTGCGTGCCGACCGCGGCCTGACCCAGCGGGTGGTTGTACACCGCCACCTCGTCGATCGTGCCGGAGAAGTAGCGCCGGGCGGCACTGCCCCACCCCGGCCACGACGTCGGCGAGCTGGCGTAGGCCGCGCCCACCTGGTTGAAGGTCAGCAGGCTCTGGTCGATGGTGGCGGTGAGCGTACCGACCTGCACACCGTCGAGCCACAGCGTCTGCGTCGAACCCATCGAGGAGAGCACGACGTGGTGCCAGGCGCCGTTGTTGACCGTACCCGGTGAGGTGATCGGGGTGATCGCACCGGTGCGGAACTGGCCGCGTAACCGGCCGTCGGTGCCGACGTAGAGCAGTGGCACGCCGGTGCCGACGGTTCCGGTCAGGGTGGCGTCCTGGTAGCCCACCAGCGGACCGCCGGTCTGGATCGCGGATATCTTGAACCACAGCTCGACCGCCGCGTCGCGGCTCTTCTTCAGCGCACCCTTGGGCAGCTCCAGTACCGAGCTGGTGCCGTTGAACATGCCGGCCGGGTTCCCGCCCGCTCCGGGCAGCCCGGCCGCGCCGAGCGTGACGCTGCGGTAGACAGCGGCGTCCTTGCCCAGGTTCACCGCGATGTCGCTGGCGGCCGCGGTCCCGTCCGCTTCACCCAGCCGCCAGTACGACTGTGCGCCGCTGTCCAGCACCGCGGTGCGGTAGTGCGATCCGGTGGCGTACGAGTACGACGTGCACTGGTTGTTCGGTGCGCATACGGCGTTCAGCAGGTCCCCCGCGTACGTGTACGTCCACGTTGGAGTGACGCCGCCGACCGGATCCGTGCTCACCGAAGTCACGTGCGTGCCGGTCCAGGCGAACCGCAGCGCCCGCCCGGCGGTGTTGGTCTGGCTGTTGGACACCGTCGCCTTGGCCAGCTTGCCGGTCGTCGTGTCGTAACTGACCACAATGGACCGTTGACCGGCGTCGGAGATCTTCGTCAACCGGCCGGTGCCGCCGAACTGGTACGACACACCGGCCCGATCGGACAGCGTGTAGCTCGTCCCGCTGACCACGAGCGTGGCCGCCCGGCCCTGGGGCGCGGCGAACGTGCCGTCCGGGTTGCGGCCGAACCGCACCTGCTGCCCGTCCGGGTAGGTCACCACGGCGTTGCCGGAGCCGTCGTCGTCCGGGGTCACCCGCATGTCGAACTGGGTCACCCAGCCCGCTCCGAAGGCCAGATCGCGGCGCGGGTCCAGGCTGTTGTAGGTACGAACGAGCGTCAGCCGTGGACCGACCGTACCCACCGAGGCGTCAACC
>DASRRF010000502.1:0-5188 GCA_035695905.1 Micromonosporaceae bacterium
GTGTCATAGATCGGGAAGACCTGATCGAGAGCGGTGATCCGGAAGATCTTGAGAAGGGGCTCGCGAGTGCAGATCAGCGCGAGACTGCCGCCCGCGGCGCGGAGCCGCTTGTGTGCGCCCACCAGCACACCGAGCCCGGTGGAATCGAGGAACTCAACCGGGCTGAGGTCGACGATCACTCGACGCGCGCCTCCGTCCACCATCTCGATGAGGCGTTCACGCAGGCGGGGAGCCGTGTAGACGTCGACCTCGCCGGCGACCTGCAGCACCGTGTGCTCGCCCGCGATGCGAGTCGACAAGGACAGCTCCATCAGTACCTCCTCCAGCGACCATGCTCGCCTCCCACCCGCCGACGCGTCGCAGGTCAGCCTGAATCCCCCTTCCGGGATCTAACCATCGCGCTTCGGTCGCCGCGACGGCCCCTCGGCCACAACTTGGCCGCTGACCACCGGCCCCGCTCGCGCCGTCGCCCGGGCCGCCGCGTGCAGGCCCGGTACGCCGGTCACGCGTACCTCGACCGTGACAACCGCGTCCAGCCCGATCAACCGGCAGTCGACGAGCCGCCCGGCGTTCGCCGCGACCAGCTCAGCGGCCCGGGCACAGCCTGACTCGGCGCCCTCGACCGCCCGCGCGGCGCCGGCCAGCGCGCCGAAGTCCGCGGCGACCTGTGCCCGATGCCGAGCCACCGTGGCCGCTCCGGACGCCGCGCCGAGGATCCCGACCGACAGCACCAGGAAACCGGCGGCCAGCAGCCACAGGGACGCCGCTCCCCGGTCAGGTTCCCGGTGGACCGGCCGAACCCCGGCCCACCCCCGGGTTGAGCTCATGGTCCGGGCTCCAGTGCGGCCACCGCGGTCGCCCCCACCGTGATTTCCGGCAGCAGGTGGCCGAGCGGGCGGACCCGCGCGGTCGCCCTGGCCTCCACGACGTCGCCGTGCACGGAGACCGTCACCACGCCGCCATCCGGCGCCAACCGCCGTACGGCGTCGACTCCCTCCTCACCTCGGGAGACCGCCAGGGCGGCCTCCCGGGCGGCATCGACGCACCGTAGCTGGGTGGTAACCGCGCCAACCGCGGTCAACGCGGCGAACAGCAACAGGACCAGCGCGGGCAGTCCGGTGGCGAGTTCCGCGGTGGCTGAACCGCGGTCGCCGTACCCGCGTCGGACGTTCACCGCAGAGCCCGATGGACGATCGCGGTCAACGCTGCCTGTACGGAAGACGACGTGAGCACCTTGTACAGAACTCCGGCGAACGCCACCGCGGCGATCGTGCCGACGGCGTACTCCGCAGTGTTCATCCCGGCATCGCCGCTGAGCCGGTCCCTGAGCATGCGCATCGCGGGTCTCCTTCCAGACGAGGGTCACAACACGTCGCCGAGTACGGCAACGATCACCGGCACCAGGCCGGCAAGCACGAAGGCGGGCAGGAAGCACAGCCCGAGCGGCAGTACGACCAGCACGCCGGCCCGCCGAGCCGCGGCGTCCAAGGCGGTCAGCCGGGCCGCCCGCAGCTCCTCGGCCAGCCGCTCCAGCGCCGCGGCGAGTGCGGCCCCGCTCGCCGCACTACGCACCGCGGCGCGGGCCAGCCGGTCGCCCGAGCCGACATCGGTGACGTGCGCCCATGCCTCCGCGGCGGTAGCACCGAGGCGCAGCGCCCGGCCCACCCGCTCCAGGCGCTCGCCGAGGGATCCGCCGAGTGCCAGACCCACCGCGCCGGCCGCCCGATCCACCGGCGCCCCGGCGCGCAGGGCCGCCGCGAGCAGGTCGGCGGCGAGTGGCAGGTCGGTACCGGCCCGTGCCCGCGCGGCCCGCTCCGTACGCTGCACCCACCGGCTCCACATCGCGGTGGCGACCAGGGCGGCAACCACGCCACCGACCACGCCACCGACGCCGCCCAGCAGGACCGCGACCGTACCGCCGGCCAGCACGCCGACGAGCCGGACCTGAGCCGCGGTGCTCCACTGGACCCGCCTCGCCGCGCTCGGCCACATCGCACGCAACCGGCTTTCTGTTGCGCGGCCGGGTATGGCGATGGCGACGACCGCGGCGGCGAGGCAACCGGCGGCCAGCACACCGCCGGCCATCAGGCGGCTCCGATCGCGGCGAGCCGCCGGGACCAGGCCAGCCCAGCCATCTGCAGGGTCAGCGCACCCGCCGCGCAGGCGACACCGATCGACTCGTGCAGCAGTACCCGCAGTGGATCGACACCGATGGCGTAGCCGAGCCCGATGCCCACCGCGGGCAGCCCGGCCAGCAGCAGCGCGGTTGCTCGTACCCCGGCACTCTGTGCGGCGGCCGCGGCAACCGCGCGATCCGCGGAGCGCGCGTCCAGCTCGATCCGGTCTAGTAGATCGGCGAGCGGGGCTCCGGTCTCCTCGGCGAGGGTCACCGCCGCGCCCGCCCGTCGGGCCAGGTCGCCGGCGGCGCGCCACGACTGCGGGTCGGTCTCCGGCGAGAGCCCGGCCCGCAGGTCGGCGGCGAACCCGCCGAGCGCATCCAGTGCGAGCGCCCGGTCGTCCGCCGCCTGCCGTACGGCGTACCGGCGAGCCAGGCTGCGGATCGCGAGCCCACCGTACGCCGCGGCGGCGACGGCGCAGACCGGGCCGGCCAGCAGAAGTCCGGCCACACCGGCGGCGCCGGCCACCGCCCCGGCGGCAGTCCACGGGTGACCGGTCAGCCGCCGGCGCCAGCCATCCGCCCACCCGCCCCGGATCCCGCCGATCGGCGCGGACGACGGTCGGGCGGTGAACCCGAGACTTCGCTGCCGGGCCTGGCGAGGCCGGGCCGGCCAACCGATCAGGCCCGCCGCGACGACCAGACAGCCCACCACCGTGGCGTTCACCGGCCGCCACCCTCGACCTCGGCCGGGACCCGGAGGACGGCCGGACAGGTGACCCCGCGCGCGGCGAGCATCCTGGCCATCGCCGCGGCTGCCGCACCCGGGCCGGACCGCAGCCGCCAGACCGGAACAGTTCTTACTAGACGATCCGGTCCACCTGGCAAGAGCAGGGATATCTCGTCGACAACCCGCCCCGAAGCGGTACGGCGCAGGTGTACGACGACCTGCAACGCCGCCGCCACCTGAGCATGCAGCGCGGACCTGGTCAGGCCGCCGAGCAGGCCCAGCGCCTCCAACCTGGCCGGTACGTCGGTGGCGGCGTTCGCGTGCAGGGTGCCCGCGCCGCCTTCGTGTCCGGTGTTCAACGCCATCAGCAGGTCGACGATCTCCGGGCCGCGGCACTCGCCCACGATCAGCCGGTCCGGCCGCATCCGTAGCGCCTGCCGTACCAGCTCCCGCAGCGGTACCGCGCCCGCACCCTCCACATTGGACATCCGAGCCTGCAGCCCGACCACGTGCGGGTGTCGCGGCGCAAGCTCGGCGGCGTCTTCGACGAGGACGATCCGCTCGCCCTCGGGGACCAGCGCGAGCAGGCCGTTCAGCAGGGTTGTCTTGCCGCTGCCGGTACCCCCGGTGACCAGGTACGCCAGGCGTGCGGTCACCACCGCGGCGAGTAGGTCGGCAGCCTCCGGTGCGACGGTGTGTGCCGCGACCAGCTCCCGGAGGGTGAACGGCCGCCGCCGGAACGTACGCAGTGACAGGTACGGCCCGCCGTTCGCGATCGGCGGCAACACCGCGTGTAGCCGGGTCCCGTCCGGCATCCGGACGTCCGCGTACGGGCACGAGTCGTCCAGCCGCCGACCACACGCGGCGGCCAGCCGCTGGGCCAGGCGCCGGACGTCTTCCGCGGAACCGAGCCTGACCGACACGCGCGCCAATCCCCTGCCCCGATCCACCCAAACCTCATCCGGCCCGTTCACCAGCACATCGGTCACGGAAGGATCGGCGATCAGCGGACCGAGCGGGCCGGCGCCGGCGAGGTCCCGGTGCACCTCGTCGGCGAGGCGGAGCAGCCCGGTGCCGCCCAGTGCGACCACTCCGGGCTCGGCCCGTACCGCCGACATCACCGCCGCCGCGGTGGCGGCTGTTCCGCTGACCGCGAACCGGTGCCGCACCCGCTCGGCCAGCCCGTGACCGATGGCTGGCGTGGGCCCGGTCATGCCGCCGCCCGCGATGACTCCGCGACCAGCTCATCCACGAAGCGCCGGCAGAACGCAGCCAGCGGACCACGACCGGATGACGCCGGGGCTTCGCCACGCTCCAGAGCGCGAGCCAACCCGCGATCCGGCCGCAACGCGCCCGCGAGCGGCAGACCCAGCGGCTCAACCACCTGCTTCACGGTCAGCCTGCCCGGCGCCGGACCCCGTACGACCACAGCGAGCGACGGGCAGTACTCCTTCACCGCCGCCGCCACCCGCGCGGCGGCCACCGCCGCCCGCAACTCCGCCGGGACGACCAGGAGTGCGTGGTCCGCCGCCTGCAGGGCGAGCACGGCTGCGTCATCCATCCGCCGCGGCAGGTCCACCACCACCAGGTCACGACCTCGCCGGCCGGCATCGACGGTGGCCGCCATCGCCTCGGCTGGTACGGCGACCAGCTCGCCACGGTCCCAAGAGAGGATGACCAACTCGCCCCGCCTCGGCAATGCCTCGACGAAGGCCGGCGCGTCCACCCGCCCGCTGGTCTCCCGCAACGCCGGCCAACGCAGTCCGTGCACGCTCTCCCAGCCGAGCACGAGGTCGATCCCGCCGCCGAGCGGATCGCCGTCGACCAGCAGGGTACGCATTCCGGCGCGCACCGCGGTCACCGCGAGGCCGGCCGACAACACGCTCGCACCCGCGCCGCCCCGGGCACCGAGAACCGCGATCAGCCGGCCCGGCACCGCCGGCCCGGTGGCAAGGCCCGCGAACCGCTCGACCAGCCAGGGCTCGGCCGCGGGCAGCGCCGCGACGTGGGCCGCGCCGAGTGCCTCGGCGAGCTCCCAGGCCGCGGTTGCCTCGCCGGACCGGCCCACCAACACGACCGCCGGCCGGCGCGGCAGGTTGCCCCGATGGCACGCGGCAGCGGCGTCGATGCCGATGAGTACGAGTGGCGCCGGAATGTACCTGTGCCGCGCCGCCGGCGGATCGGGTGCGACGTCGATCTCGACGCCGGCCGCGGCGGCCAGCCGGATCAGCTCGTCGAGCAGCTCGCCGTCGGCGGTGATGGCCAGTGGGCGCTGGCCGGAACGAGCACCGGCAACCGGCGGCGTGGTCGGCATTCGCGGCCTCCTCAAAGAACTGCGGTCT
>DASRRF010000503.1:0-2214 GCA_035695905.1 Micromonosporaceae bacterium
GGACGCCCTGCACAGGCTGCTGGCCCGGCTGCAGGCCCGCAAGCTGCCGCTGGTCTCGGTTGCCCGGGCACGGCCCAGCATGGAGGAGGTCTTCGTCCACCTGGTGCGGGAGGACTGAGCATGGCCACCGTGACAGCAGCCGAGCAGCACGGCGTCCCCGCGACCGCGCTGGTGCGGATGGTCGGCAACGAGACCGGCAAGGGACTGCTGGTGCTTTGGTCGCACAAGCCCACCCTGGTCCCGAGCTGGCGATGCTGGCCGCCCACGAACCGAGCAGGACGCCCCGGTCGGGTCGGCGAGCAGCCCAAGGTGGCCCTGCGGGTCCAGCTCGTAGGTCCAGGGGCGGGCGATCGCGTCGGCGAGGTCGAGCTCGACGGAGGCGACGGTCCGGCCTTGCCGTTCGGCCCGCACCCGGGTCAGCCCGACCGCGGCGACCTCGGGGTCGGTGAACACCACTCCGGGGGATGCCCCGGTAGGTGGCGGTACGGGCGGCGCCGAGGATGTTGTCGGCGACGACGCGACCCTGGTATTTGGCGACGTGGGTGAACGGCATCACGGCAGTCACGTCGCCGATCGCCCACACCCCGTGGCCGGCCCGGCAGTGCTCGTCCACCGGGATCTCGCGCCTTCTCACCGAGCCGGACACCAACCGTGTCGAGGCCGAGCCCGGCGGTGCGGAGCTTACGGCCGGCGCCGACGACCACGACGTCGCACCGGGCCTCGGTGCTGTCGTCGAGGGTGACCACCGTGTCCGCGCCGTCCCGGCGGGCCCCGGTGGCCTGCACCCGGGTGCGCACGTCGACCCCGTCGGCGCGCAGCCGCGCGGCGATCAGGTCGCCGACCCGCGGTTCCTCCCGGGACAGCAGGGTGGCGGAGCGTTCCAGGATGGTCACCCGCGCGCTGAAGCGGGGCGAGGAACTGGCCCAGCTCGCAGCCGACCGCGCTGCCGCCGATCATGACGACCCGGTCGGGGATCTCCCGCACGGTGGTGGCCTCGCGGTTGGTCCACAGCGGCACCCGGTCGAGCCCGTCGACGGGCGGTACGGCGGCATCCGAGCCGGTGGCGACGATAACGTGCTCGGCGGTCAGGATTTGCCCGTCCACCTCGACGGTGCCGGGGCCGGTGATGCGGCCGGTGCCCTTGACGACGGTGGCGCCCTGCTTCTCATAGCCGCTGACCTGGGCGGCGTCGTCGAGGTGGCGGATCATCCAGTCGCGGTAGTCCCGGGTGGCGGGCCAGTCCAGCCGGGCCCCGTCGACACCTGCGGCCCGGTCGACCTGACCCCGTTCCTCCGTGGGACGGAGCAGCGTCTTAGACGGCATGCACGCCCAGTAGGCGCACTCGCCGCCGATCAGCTCCCGTTCGACGACCGCGACCCGTCTCCCGGCGGCGAGCAGCCGGGACGCGGCGACCTCCCGGCCGGGTCCCATCCCGAGCCCACCGCGTTGTGGTACGATATCTGGTACCACTAGGGGAGGTCCGGATGGCCGTCACCGCAAGCGAGGCGCGCAAGCGCCTCTTCCCGCTGATCGAACAAGTCAACGCCGACCAGGAACCGGTGGAGATCCTCTCCAAGCACGGCTCGGCCTACCTGGTGTCCGAGGCCCAGTTCCGGTCCATGCAGGAGACGGCCTACCTGCTGCGCTCCCCCGCCAACGCCGCCCACCTCGCGGCCAGCATCGCCGAGTCCGACGCCGGCGCGGTCGAGGAGCACGAACTGCTGAACCCGTGAGGATCGTCTTCACCTCCCACGCCTGGGACGACTACACCTCCTGGACCGACGACCGCAGGACGCTGCGCAGGATCAACCGCCTGATCGAGGAGTCCGCGCGCGACCCGGCCGCCGGGATCGGCAAACCAGAACCGCTCACCCAGAACCTGTCCGGATACTGGTCCCGCCGCATTACCGACGAGCACCGCCTGGTCTACCAAGTGCGGGGAGACGACCTCATCATCGTCCAAGCCCGCTACCACTACTAAAACGTGTGGACGAGTCGTTGCCGGCGCAGCACCCCCGAGGGGCTGGAGGGCACCCGCTTTCGTGGACAGTCGATTGCCGTGCTGAGGGTCGGGCAACGGGAAGTCCGCACAGTCGGGCGCACTCCCCGGTCCTCCTGCCGCTAGCGTCGTTTGGCAGCGGTGCTTCAGACCGTCGCATGTCGGCGAAGGTGGAGCGCGGCGTCGCGGGCAACCAAGACGGCCTCGGGTTCCAC
>DASRRF010000504.1:0-5162 GCA_035695905.1 Micromonosporaceae bacterium
TGGACAGCGAACCCTCGAAGACCATCGCCTCCATCTGCCGGGCACCCTGCGACCGGTGGAAGTCGAGCAGCACCTCGCTGCGTTCGAACACGTGGCCCGGCCCGCATTCGGGCAGTGCCGCCGCGACCGCGGCGACCACCCGCTCGCGGTCGCCGTCCATCAGACCGCTGAGCGAGAACCGGATCGGCAACAGGAACGTACCCACGTCAACGATGCGCATCCGGCGCCGCCCTCCCCAGGGGTACCTAATCCTTTGTCAGGAGCAGCCACTCACCGTGCCCGGCACGCCCCGCCTCGCCGTGCCAGCCGGCGCCGAGCAGCTCGACAAACCGGTCCGGCGCGACGTACAGCGGTGTGCCCGCCCCAAACGACGTGCACCATAACAGTTGCCCCGATCGGGCGAGAACCCTTGTGAACTCGGCGATGTGTGGTACCGCGTTGAGTCCGACGAGCAACTGCACGGTTTCGCTGCGCAGCGGTAGGCGGCGCACGTCGACGCTGGCGTACGTGGTGTGCGGCAGCGATCGCGGTGCGTCGTCGAGCATGTGCAGGCTGGTATCCGTGGCGACGACCACCGGGGCGAACGCATCCAGCAACGGCGTCGCCTGACCGGAGCCGCAGGACACCTCGAGTACGACATCGGCCGGCTTCGCGTGGGACAACCCGGCCTCGACCGCCGCGGCGTACCAGGGTTGGGTGTCGGTCCAGTCGTCCCAGGTTTCGGCGGACTCGTCGTAGTACTCGGCGAGCTGGTCCCAGGCGCTCTCGTCGTGCGGGTCGCGCAGGATCCGCTCCAGTGCCAGCCGGCTGCGGTGGGTGGCCGCGTGCAGGTCGGGCGGCGGCTCAGTGGGTACATGCGTCGGCGGGTGCCACAGCAGCGCTGCCATGGCCGCCATCGTCCCACCCGCCCGCTCGTCGGATCAGTGCCTGAGCAGGTAGTCGATGAACGCGGCGCGCAGCAACGGCTCGGTCTCGCCGAGATCGTCGCCCTCGAACTCCCGCCACAGCGCGACGGCGTCGTCAACGGATGCGCCGTACGCGCCCATCGAGGCGTCCAGCCCTTCGGCGTCGTCGGCGTGCGGCAGGTGCTGCAGTACGGACCAGAAGAACGAGACGTCGCGCCGCTCGCGGGCCAGGTCGAAGGCCCGCTCGCGCAGCTCCTCAGTGGACAGCGCGTCGAGTTCGGCGAAGCGCCCGTCGGTGGTGGTCATACCACCAACCTAAGCACGGACCATCAGGTGCTGCTGCGGGAACCCCACCGGTCATCCGACCACAAATCCGTGGTACGCCCCGAGCTCGGCTGCGCCGGCAACGAGGACGACCAGGAGTCCCGGGGCGGTGGCGGCGACCACGCCGAACCGGCCAGCGGCTGGGTACCACCGGAGGTCCAGTCGTCCTCGGCCTCCTCCTCGCCGTCCGCGGACCGCGGGCGGCCCAGCGACTCGACCAGTCGGGTCACGATCAGTCCCGCGCCGACCGCCGCGCCGGCCATCGCGAACACCGAGATCCGCCAGTGCTCCGCGCTGTCGTACAGCCGGAAGAGGTTCAACAGGACGACCGCGAAGACCGTACCGAAGATCCCGCCACGGCGGCCGAACGCGCTGGTGCCGCCGATCAGGGCGGCCCCGATCGTCAGCCCGGTCAGGTCGAGACCCAGCCCGGCGGGCACGCTGTACTTCGCCTGGTTCGCGGCGAGCAGTACGCCACCCACGGCGGCCAGCACGGTGGAGAGAACCAGCGCGCCACCGGTGAGTCCGGCGGCCACCCCGCCGCGCCGCTTGGCCGGGTCGGCCACCGGGCGGAACCGGCCGACGGCACGCCGTACGGTCTTGATCGACCCGATCAGCCCGCCGACGATGGCCAGCGCGGCGAACCCGCCGGCCAGGTAGTACGCGTGCCGGGTTGGCGCGTACCCGCCTTGGACGTCGTACGTCGCGGAGTGTTGCTGCAGCCAGACGATCGCCAGGAACGCGCCGGCGAGGCTGGCCGCCCAACCCGGCACGTGGAAGCCGACCACCATGACGGCCAGCGCGACGCCGAACGCGGCGGCGACCAGTACGACGAACCCGGTCGTTTTGATCACGCCGGCGTCACCCTGTTGGGCGAAGTAGATCCCGGCAGCCACCGCGACCGGTCCGACCGCCAGGTTCGGCGCGGCGGCCCGCAGGCTGAGCCCGGCACCGAGCGTGATCATCCCGAACCCGCCGACGTTGACCAGCAGTTCCTTGAGCGCCGCGCCGCGCAGCAGCTCGGCGTGCTGGCGCCACAGGAGGAACCCGACCGCGCCGACGCCGAGCAAGAGCAGGAGTTCCCATACCGCGTGTACGGCGAGCCGGTCCCGACCGGGTTCACCGTGCTCGGGATCATCGAAGACGTCATCGAGGCTGGCCGACGAGACACTCGCCGAGTTGCGGCGGCTGAGGCCGAGGGTGGTCTCCGTCGCGTCGGTCGGATAGTCGCTCACCGAGTAGCTCCCTGGCTGGTAGGCAGAGCCGGCGCCGCGAAAGTCGGGCTCATCCCGGAAGCCGGGTTCACCCACGTACGCCATCGCGTGCGCCTCCCCTTTCCGTGGCATTCCACCACGTGCATTCCGGTCGCAACCTACCCGCGATGGCTGCGAGGCAACACCCCCGGGTACGTGCTACCTGGCCCGATCACTGGGGGTGTCGTCCTTATCGTCCGGCTGGTCCGGAACGCGGCAGGCCCGCTCCAACCAGAGCGCGCCGGCCACCAGCGCAGCCGAAGCGGCAAGCCCGCTGGCCGCGGCCGGGAAGTCGGCGGCGGCGTGGGTCAACCGCTGCCGCTCGATCAGCAGCCACCCGGTCAGGCCGGCGTACAGCCCGGTGAAGATCGCACCGGCCAGCGACGACGCCTTCGCCAGCACCACGAACCGGGCCACCAGCAGCGGGTCCACCGGCGCACGGCCGGGGCGGCGTTCGATCCGGGCCTTCGTCGTCCACGCGGCGTACCCCTCGAAGATCGCCAACGCGGCCAGGGTGATCGCCGGCAGCCACGGCAGCTTCGGGATGTCCTCGTAGAAGCGGCTGATCGCCAGCCAGGCCACCGCCGCGGCCGCGAGCGCCGCGACGACCAGGGTGGCCGGGCGGGTCGGCCCCATCGAGGGGTTCGGCGTTGGTGGCTGCGGTGCCGGCGATTGGCGTGATTCGGTCATCGCGTTGACTGTATATCCACGTCCGGGCGCGGGTGGATGCCGGCGAGCTGCCCGGCGATCGGCTCGGCGCGCAGCAGGTCGGCCAGCCAGCCGTGGCCGGGCAGCCGGCCGTACGGCTCGATGTCGATCCATGGCCGGAGCACGAACGCACGCACGTGTGCGCGCGGGTGCGGCAGGGTGAGCTCAGGGTCCTCGCTGTGCACCGGCTCGCCGTCCGCGGTCCACACCGCGATCACGTCGACGTCCAGCGTCCGCGGACCGAACCGGCGTGCCTCGTCGCGCTGCCGGCCACCGGCACGCTCCACGACCCGGGCCCGGTCCAGCCAGTCGCGCGGGCTCGCCGTCGCGTCCCGCACGAGCACTACCGCATTGAGGTACGGCGGTTGCCCGCTATCTCCCCACGGCGCTGTCTCGTACACCCCGGATGCCGCCACGAGCCAGTCCCGCAGGCCGTCCACGGCGAGCCGGAGGTTGGCCGCCCGATCGCCGAGGTTGCTGCCGATCGAGAGGACCGCCCGGGTCATCGGGTACGCCGCAGCGTGACCGCGACGTCGGAGAACTCGTGGGCGATCGGCGCGTGTGGCTTGTGGACGGTCACGGTGGCCGCGGCCACCCGGCGGTCGGCCAGGCACACGCCGGCCAGCCGCGAGGCGAGCGTCTCGATGAGGTTGACCGGTTCACCGGCGACGACCGCGACGAGCCGATCGGCCAACTCGCCATAGTGGACGGTGTCCCGTACGTCGTCGCTCGCCGCCGCCGGTGCGAGGTCCAGCTCCAGTACGACGTCGACCACGAACTCCTGGCCGGTGGCGCGTTCGGCCTCGTACACGCCGTGCCGGCCGCGGGCCCGCAACCCGGTCAGCGCCACCGTGTCGGTCATTGACGTCACCTGTCCTTCAGAGCCAGGCGGGGGGCGCCGCTGGCCTGCCAGACCTTCAACGCGTCCACCGTGTTGCGCACGTCGTGCACCCGTACCCCCCAGGCGCCGCCGGCGATCGCGAGTACGGACGTGGCGACGGTGGCCGCCTCCCGGCCGTCCACCGGTCGCGGCTCGCCATCCGGCCCGGCCAGCAGCCGGCCGAGGTACGACTTGCGGCTCGCCGCGACGAGCACCGGGTAGCCGATCGCCAGCAGGTCGCCCAGGTGGATGGTGAGCTGCCAGTTGTGCTCGGCGGTCTTGGCGAACCCGAGCCCGGGGTCCAAGATGATCTTCGCTGGATCCACGCCGGCCCGCAGCGCGCCGGCCACCCGGTCTCGCAGCTCCGCGCACACGTCCGCGACCACATCGGAGTACGCGGCCAGGTCCTGCATCCGCTGGGAGTGGCCGCGCCAGTGCATGAGCACCCATGGGCAACCGGCGTCGGCCACCACCCGGGCCATCTGCGGGTCGGCCAGCCCACCGGACACGTCGTTGACCACGGCCACCCCGGCGTCCAGCGCGGCGGCCGCGACCGCCGCGCGGGTGGTGTCGATGCTCATCGGTACGCCGGCCGCCGCGAGCTCCCGGATCACCGGCAGTACCCGGGCCCGCTCGGTTGCCGCGTCCACCCGGCCGGCGCCGGGGCGGGTGGACTCGCCGCCGATGTCGATCAGGTCGGCCCCGTCGGCATGCAGGCCGACCGCGTGTGCCACGGCCGAGGCGAGATCGGCGTAGCGGCCGCCGTCCGAGAAGCTGTCCGGGGTCACGTTCAGTACGCCCATGACCACCGGGTGATCCGGTCGTAGGAGATCCGCCACCCGCCCACCGTACCGAGCGGGGCAGTGCCGTCCGCGGCGTCACCGGCTCGCGTCGCCGGCTTGACCCACTCCGGCGGGAGAGACGGACAGCCTGTCCGTCCGACCGGCCCGAGCAGCACCAACAGTCACGGAGCGTATATCTTGGCGGCAACCACCCAGCTTGTTCGAACCAGGCCCGCAACGTACGCTCTGCAATACTCTTCGCAGTCGACACCCGACACGACGCGATGGGTTAGTACCACTACGTCGGTTT
>DASRRF010000505.1:0-3204 GCA_035695905.1 Micromonosporaceae bacterium
CCGTGCGGCGCGGCGGCCAAGACGGCGCTCGGCGCGGCCGGCGTCACGCTCACCCCGGTCACCCTCGAACCGGACGTCAAGGCCACGCTCACGAAGCTGCGACTCGGCGAGGTGGACGCCGCGCTGGTCTACCGGACCGATGTTGCCGCGCTCGGTGCAGATGTGGCTGGCGTGGAGTTCCCGGAGTCCGCGAAGGCGGTCAACGACTACCCGATCGTTACGCTCTCCGGCGCGCCGAACCCGACCGGCGCCGGGGCATTCGTGGCCTTCGTGCGCACACCGGCCGCGCTCACCGCACTGTCTGCCGCTGGCTTCCAGGCGCCATGAGGGTACGAGGCACCGCCCGCCCACCCGCGATCCTGCTTGTGCCGGCGCTGGCCGGGCTCGCATTCCTGGTCCTGCCGCTGATCGGTTTGGTGGCCCGTACGCCGTGGGCCACGCTGCCCAGCCGGCTGGCCGAGCCCGCGGTGCGGGACGCGCTACGGCTGTCCCTGCTCACCGCGACGGTGGCCACCGCGATCTGCCTGCTGCTCGGCGTACCGCTCGCGTGGCTGCTCGCCCGGGTACAGTTCCCGGGCCGCCGGGTGGTACGGGCGCTGGTCCTGCTGCCACTCGTACTCCCGCCGGTCGTTGGCGGTGTGGCGCTGCTGCTGGTGCTCGGCCGGCGTGGACTCGTCGGGTCCTATTTGGACACCTGGTTCGGGGTCACCCTGCCGTTCTCGCCGGCCGCGGTCGTACTCGCCGAGGCGTTCGTCGCCATGCCGTTCCTGGTGATCGCGGTGGAGGGCGCGCTACGCGGCGCCGACCGGCGGTACGAAGAGGCCGCAGCAACCCTCGGCGCGTCGCCGTGGACCACATTCCGCCGGGTCACCCTGCCGCTGATGGCACCTGGCGTGGCGGCCGGCGCCGTGCTGTGCTGGGCGCGCGCGCTCGGCGAGTTCGGTGCGACCATCACGTTCGCCGGCAGTTTCCCGGGGCGTACCCAGACCATGCCGCTCGCCGTCTACCTCGCCCTGGAGACCGACCCGGCCGCCGCCGTGGTGCTCAGTCTCGTCCTGCTCGCGGTCAGCGTCGTCATCCTGGCCAGCCTGCGCGAGCGCTGGGTCGGCATCTCGTGACGTCCACTCTGGACGCCGAGCTGACCGTCCACATTGCTCAGTTCACATTGGACCTGCGGCTGCAGGTCGATGCCGGCGAGGTGGTCGCGCTGCTGGGGCCGAACGGTGCCGGGAAGACCACCGCCCTGCGTACGCTGGCCGGGCTGCGGGCGCTGGCCGCCGGTCGCATCGTGCTCGACGCCACGCATCTCGACGACCCGGCAACCCGGGTGTTCACCCCGCCGGAACGCCGCCCGATCGGCGTGGTTTTCCAGGACTACCTGCTCTTCCCGCACCTGTCCACATTGGACAACGTAGCGTTCGGGCTGCGATGCCGGGGGACCTCGAAGGCCGCCGCACGGACCGAGGCCGCCGGTTGGTTGGACCGCGTCGGGTTGGCGGGTCGGGCCACCCAGCGCCCGCGCCAGCTCTCCGGTGGCGAGGCCCAGCGGGTCGCCCTTGCCCGGGCTCTCGCCGTACACCCGCGGTTGTTGCTTCTGGATGAGCCACTCGCGGCGCTGGACGCCCGGACGCGGCTGGAGGTGCGTGCGGAGCTGCGCCGGCACCTGGCCGCGCACGACGGCGCGACGGTGCTGGTGACGCACGACCCGCTGGACGCGATGGTGCTGGCCGACCGGATCGTGGTGGTGGAGGACGGGCGGCTCGTCCAGCAGGGCGGGCCGGCGGAAATCACCCGGCGGCCGCGCACCGACTACGTGGCCCGGTTGGTGGGTTTGAACCTTTACCGGGGCACCGGGGACGGCATGGCGGTTCGCCTGCCCGGCGGGCTGACGCTCACCGTGGCGGAGCCGGTGACCGGGCCGGCGTTCGTGGCGTTCGCGCCATCGGCCGTCGCGCTGTTCCGCAGCCGGCCGGACGGCAGCCCGCGCAACACCTGGCCGGCCTGGGTGGACGGGGTGGAACGCCACGGCGACCACATCCGGGTGCACCTCGCCGGCCAGCTCGCGGCGGCCGCGGACATCACCCCGGGCGCGGCGGCGGATCTTGAGCTCGGCTCCGGGCAGGCCGTGTGGGCCGCGGTCAAGGCCACCGAGACGTCGGCGTACCCGGCGTGAGCTCGCGGGGCGCCCGTGCCCCTTGGCCTACCCGCCACTGGGCTGCCCGCGGCCCCGGCCGCTCGCCGTCATCGGCCCGCCCGTATAAGCGATTTTTCCGGAACCTTCCTCTTTCGGCAGATAGTCTCATCCGCAGCGGGGGCAGAGCGTCACCCGCCGCTCACACGAGGGGGAACACGCCATGCTGTGGTGGGTCAGCTTCTTCGATCTGTCGGTGCCGTCCGGCGTCTGGTCATTCATCGGCCACTGGCCCTGGTAGGTACGGCCTCGTTGATCAAGGGCTTTGGGACGGAACGCGCGGCGTTTGCGCCCCAAAGCCCTTGATCAACGCATCGCACCCGCCATCTGGTCAGCGCAACCGGATCCGGACGCCGGCCGGGTCGAAGAGCAGCATCCGATGGACATCGACGGTCAACGCCACGCTCTGGCCCACCCGCGGCGCGTCGGGCGCAGGCAGTCGTACCACGAGATCGCCGCTGTCGACCGGCTCGACCGCCTGGTAGCTGGGGTAGAAGCCGTACTCCGTGCGGGTGGCCGGCGCGGGTTGTGGGCGGCGTTGCCGCGGGATGAGCCGGGCCAGGTGCTCGGCGTCGGGTAGGTCCAGCCCGATCGTCTGCGGCGCGGGCGGAACCGAGTCGGTGTCTACATGCACCAGTACCTCGTGACCGAGGTGTTCGACGAGCCGTACCCGGCCGCGCAGGCCGCCGGGTTCGTCGATCGGGGCCGGGTACAGCGAGTCGGGCCGCAAGCCCACGGTTACCCGGTCGTTGATGTGTCCACTGAGGACAGTGGCAAGCGGGTCGTCCGCCGGGATCGCGACCACCTGGGTGCCGAGGTCCACCACCACGCCACCGCCAGGTTGGCCGTACACCGCGCCCTGGAACAGGTTGATCCGAGGGGTACCGAGAAACGCCGCGACGAAGACCGTCTCCGGGCTTTCGTACACGTCGTGCGGGGTACCGACCTGCTGGAGCCGGCCGCGGCGCAGGACGCCGACCCGGTCCGCCATCGTCATCGCCTCGACCTGGTCG
>DASRRF010000506.1:0-7091 GCA_035695905.1 Micromonosporaceae bacterium
GTTCACCATGCGCGCCGCATGCTCACCGCTGAAGTCCAGGTACGGCTCGATCTGGCCACGGATCCGTTCAACCCACTCGGCGACCAGTGCGCGCGGGTTGAGCGTGCGCTCGGCCGACTCCTTCGGGTCGCCGATCAGCCCGGTGGCGCCGCCGACGAGCGCCAGCGGCCGGTGGCCGGCCAGCTGAAGCCGGCGCACGGTGAGGATCTGGACGAGGTTCCCGACATGCAGGCTCGGCGCGGTCGGGTCGAACCCGCAGTAACAGGTGATCGGGCCGGTCGCCAACTCGGCGCCGAGTGCATCGAGGTCGGTCGATATCGCGATCAGGCCACGCCATTGCAGGTCGTCGAGAAGCGTCACGTCGATGATTCTCCCCCATCACCGCGGACGACCTGAACCGGGTTTCGACCCGCCATACTCGACACGACGGTACGTCGATGAATCTCCGGAGGAGACCGTGCCCAGACCACCGCGGGCCGCGTGGCAAGAGGAGCATTGCACCCGGCTCTTCGAGGAGCCCGACAACGCCCGCGCCGTACTGCGCGACGCCGTGCTACGGGACGCGGAAGGCGGCGGCGAGGGCCGGATCACCGGGACCCTGCTGGACAACGCGACCGTCGACCACGCCTTCCGCTACTTCACCCAGGCCGCCTGGGGTCTGGATCGCGACCCGATCCTGCCGACCCGCGGCCGCCTGCTCCTGCTCGCGGTCGCCGAATTCGTCAACGCGCTCATCCTCTACGAGCGCATCGAAACCGGGCCCGAGGAAACCGGCCATTGGTACGGCGACGCCGCGCTCAACGCCGCGCGGCAGCTCGTGACGCCGGCATCGGACCGGCTGCCGTGGCCGGAGCTGTTCGCGGTGCTACGGGTGGCCGAGCTGACCGGTACTCAACTGGCCGCCGACGACCCGGGTCAGCGACGTGCTGGGCCGTGTTCAGCCGGGCCAAGCGGCCGGCCGAGGTGCTGGAAATCGCACTGGAGACGCGCGAGTCCAAGGCCGCCAAGCGGTTCCGGGCGTACTACGCGGACGCCGACCAGGCCATTGTGGACGGACGGCGGGACCGGGTGGAGCGTGCCCTCGCCGAACTATCCGCGTACGGGGTAAAGCTCGGCGCGGCTCAACCGGCCACGACCGGGGCGGCAGACGCGGCCGTGGCGGCGGCGAAGGAGTCTGTCACCCCGTTACGGCACCGGTTGGACCACCAGCTCGACGCGGTCCGCGTCCGGCCACGAAATGTCGACGGTGCCTCGGATGTCGTGGTAGGTACCGGTGCCGCCGAGGATCGCACCGGTGGCGGCGCGGGGAAACTCGCCGAACCTGTTCATCAGGCGCTGGTAGTGAATCTCGCCGTCGGCCAGCTTCAGCACCACCGAGGCGAGCACCACCGGCCCGTCCAGCGTGATGTCCACAATGGATGCGCCGGCCGCCGCCTGGCCGACCGCGGCACCGGCCTCGTCGAAGAGATCCAGCATCGCGATGTACGTCAGTCCGAGCGCGGGCAGGTCCGGTATCGTGATCTTCGCGCGGCGCGCCGTCAGCCGGAAAGGTTCCCCGGGTGCGGAACCGAAGGCGGGAGACGGCGCCGCGGTGACCCCGATTGCGGACAGTCCGGTGACGGCCAACCCGAGGGTTGCCAGATGGCTGCGGCGAGTCGACATTGCCGATCCTCCTCAATGGACGGTGGTTCAGGGGAAGTCGCGGAACCGTTGCAGGATCTGGGCGAACGCATCCGGCCCGATGGCACTCGTACCGGAGAACGGAAGGCTCATGTCGTAGATGAGCCACAACGTGAAGGCGATCAGCGCGGACATCGAGCCGACCATTATCAGATGGGGTACGAACCTGGAGTGGTCGAAGAAGAACGTGAAGCCGATGGTGATCGCGCTGCCGGCGATCAGGCCGCCCCACATCAGCGGGGACACCGGCGAGGTCAGCGCGCCGGTGCGCTGGCGGCGGGCGTCGACGAGCTCGTTGATGGCGTCCAGTGCGCCGCCCATCAGGATCTCCTCGCGCGCGGTGGCCGGCTGTATCCCTTGCGCGGTCCCCCGCATCCGGGCCACCAGCTCGCGCGCCTTCGGGCTGGTCTTGCTGTGTTGCATCAGCGGCCACTCGTCCCGGGTGACGACGCCCGCGTAGTCCCGGGCGATCCCCATCAGCTCACCCCGTTGCGGCTCCGGCATTGACCGCGCGGTGAAGTACAGCTTCGCCACGTCGTTCGCCTCGATCTGGGCGTCGTCGTTCGCCTTGCTGTCGTTCTCCCAGACCACAATCACCACGAAGGCGAGAATCACCGCGTAGAGCACACCGACCATCGAGAAGATCGCGCTCGCCACGTCATGGTGTGGTTGCTTGTGCTCGCCGGGAATCAGCCTACGGGCGATCGCGAGCAATACACCAATGACGATGACGGTTCCGGCGACGACAATCAGCGGGGTCATCGCATCCCCCGGTCAACAGTCTCGGCGGGTGGCGAAGAGGGCCAGGGTGGCCAGCTCGGTTGCGGTACGCGGCACCGGCCCGGCCGAGCGCAGATGGTCCAGCGCCGCGGCGAGCAGATCGTCGGCCTGGGCCCGGCTCCACGCCCGGCCGCCGGCCAGCTCGACGAGTTCCGCGGCGCGGGCCAGGTCGGCGCCGGACAGCGCCTGCTCGCGACGGTAGAACGCGGCGAGTTCGGCGCCGGCCGGCGTACCGGAGGTCAGCGCCGCGACCACCGGGAGAGACTTCTTGCGGCGCTGCAGATCGGAGTGCACCGGCTTGCCGGTGATCGCCGGGTCACCCCAGATCCCGAGCAGGTCGTCGACGTGCTGGAAGGCGAGGCCCAGCTGCGCTCCAAAGGCCCGTAGCTGGGTGGCCTGCCGCGGACGGCCGCCGCCGAACGCGACGCCGATCGCGCACGCGCAGCCGAGCAGTGCACCGGTCTTCCCCTCGGCCATCCGTACGCAGTCCGGCAACGCCACCGCCGTACGCGTTTCGAAGGCGAGATCGGCGCTCTGCCCTTCAATCAGGTCCAGCACGGCGGCGGCCACCATGCGGACCCCTTCGACCGCGGCGGGTTGCCCGCTGCCGGCGAGGATGTCCAGCGCCAGCGCCAGCAACGCGTCGCCGGCCAGGATCGCGGCGTTCACCCCGAACACACTCCAGGCCGTCTTGCGGTGCCGCCGGGTAAGGTCGCCATCCATCACATCGTCGTGCAGCAGCGAGAAGTTGTGTACCAGTTCCACCGCCGCCGCGGCCGGTACGGCGTCCGCGGATGCCGCACCGACCGCCTCCGCGGCCAGCAGCACCAGCGCCGGACGGATCGCCTTGCCGCCCACCGGCCCGGAGAAACCAACGGCCGGCGAACCCAAGGCCGGCGAACCCAAGGCTGGCGAACCCAGGGCCGGCGAACCCAAGGCCGGCGAACCCAAGGCCGGCCGGCCCCGCTCGTCCCACCAGCCGAAGTGGTATCCGGCAATGTGCCGCATCGACTCGGGCAGCGAGTCGACCGCCGCGCGCAGCGCCGGATCCACCATCGTGCGGCTCCACGCCAGCACCTCGGCCGCCGAGCGCCCCTCAACCAAAACGCTCATGGCCGGCGCCTAGTCGTACGTTCGGCCGAGTTCGACGCTGTCCAGTACGCCGAGCGCATCGGGTACCAGGATGGCCGCCGAATAGTACGCACTGACCAGGTACGAAATGATCGCCTGTTCGTTGATTCCCATGAACCGGACCGAGAGGCTGGGCTGGTACTCGTCCGGGATGCCGGTCTGGTGCAGGCCGATGACGCCTTGGTCCTCCTCCCCCATCCGCATGACCAGAATCGACGTGGTCCGGGTCGGGCTGATCGGTATCTTGTTGCACGGCAGCACCGGGATGCCGCGCCACGACGGCACCTGGTGGCCGCCGAGGTCGACGGTTCCGGGGTAGATCCCGCGCCGGGTGCATTCCCGGCCGAACGCGGCGATCGCCTGCGGATGGGCCAGGAAGAACTGCGACTTGCGCCGCCGGCAGAGCAGCTCGTCGAGATCGTCCGGGGTGGGTGGTCCGCTGCGGGTGTGTATCCGCTGGCGAAGGTCGGCGTTGTGCAACAACCCGAACTCGCGGTTGTTGATGAGCTCGTACTCCTGACGCTCCTTCAGCGCCTCGACGGTGAGCCGGAGTTGTTGTTCGATCTGGTTCATCGGCTCGTTGTAGAGGTCGGCCACCCGGCTGTGCACCCGCAGCACGGTCTGCGCGACGCTCAGCTCGTACTCCCGCGGCTTGGTTTCATAGTCGACGAACGTGCCGGGCAGTTCGGGTTCGCCGTCGTGCCCCGCGGCCACCTCGATGGCCGCCTCGCCGTGTTTGTTCTGTGCCTGGCGCGGGCTGGAAAGCACCTGTTGGATGTGCGCCCGCAGCGACTCCGATCCGCCGTTCATTTCCTGGAACGCGCGCCGCGGCAGGGCCAGCAAGGTACCCGCGGTGACCGCTTTGATGCTGAACCCCCAACTGCCCGGCGAGCCGGCGAGCAGTTCGTCACCGAAGAAGTCGCCATCGGCGAGCACGGCGAGCACGGTCTCGTCACCGTACTGACCGGTGCCGATTTTGTTCACCTTGCCGTGCGCGAGCAGGAACACCTGGTCCATCGGCTGTCCCGACTCGACAATCACATCGCCGGGCGCGAACTCCTGCTGCACGAACCGGTCCGCGAGCGCGGCCAGCGCGTCCGGGTCCTCGAACCCGCGCAGCAGCGGCAGCTCGCACAGCTCCTGCGGGATCACCCGGATGTCCGCGCCGACGTTGGTGAATGTCACCCGCCCGTCGCCGACCGCGTAGCTGAGCCGCCGGTTGACCCGATAGGTACCGCCGGAAACCTGCACCCAGGGCAGAATGCGCAGCAGCCACCGCGACGAGATGCCCTGCATCTGCGGCACCGACTTGGTTGTCGTCGCCAGATTGCGCGCGGCCGCGGTACCCAGGCTCCGTCGCGACCCATTCTCCGCGGCCAGACCCGACTCCACCGACTCCGTCGATTCCGATACAGACACCACCGACACCACCAATCAAGAGCAGGATTTGGTACGCCGAACAGGCGGTAAATCGCGCCGATCGACTGGCGGGTCGAGCGGCGCTGCGAGCGAGTGAGCCTTTGCGTGAGCCCGCAGGGACGGTATGGGCTCTTAGGCCGTAATACTAGGAAACTTCGGGCATACACCGCAAGACCCGAAGCGGGCAAGCCGCGCAACCGCCGCTCCCACCACCGCCCCCACGACACGCGTGATCAAGGGGTTTGGCCGCCACACGCCGGGCGGCGGCGCCCCAAACCCCTTGATCACGCGGTCAGGCCATCACGCGGTCAGGCCATCACTCAGGCGGGGATGCCGGCGATTGTTTGCCAGAACGGGCAGTGGTGATCCGCGGCAAACCCCTGCGTCGGGGCGGTCGCGTCCGGGGCCAATACCTGGATGAGGTCGCTCGCGGCCCGGTACCGCGGCCAACTCGGCCGGCCGTGGTCGTTGGGGTCGCCGGTGGCGATGAACCGCGACCAGAAGCCGATCATCTCCTCGGACAGCCGCTGTTGCGCCGGGGTCAGCGTCGCGCCCCGGAACAGGTACGCCAGCTCGCCGGCGTGGAACGCACCCTGCGGCAGGTTCGGATCCTGAACGAACGGCGGCGCCTGCGGATCGTTGAACTCGTACTCGAAGACCGCTGTATGTCCACTGTAGAGCATCGCGTCCGCCCGGGCTGGGCAGGCGAAGATCTGGTCGGTCTTCAACGCCGAGTACGCGATGTTCGGGCTCGGGTACGCCGCGGCCGGGTACTCGGCGAGGATGGCGTCGGCGGCGCCGGGGAACTCCTGGCGTACCCGGGCCGGGTAGCTCTGCGCGGTCAGCGGCCCGGACACGAAGTCGATGAAAACCGAGGTGAAGAACCGGTACTCGTCATGGTTGCTTCCGGTGAGCACCGGCACCGGCCGTACCCGTCCGGTCGCCCACGCCGCGGCCGGTGAGATCGGCAGGATCGCCGGGCCGGTGTTGGGACCCCACGACCTGGCCGCCTCGGCGGCGATCAGCCGGTCCACCGAAACGGCGCGCAGGCACGCCGCGTCGGCACAGCCGAGCCCGGTGCCGAACGCCAGCCCGGCAGCCGATGCGGCCAGCAGTGTCGGCGGCGAGAACCCGCCGCCGGCCACGCACGAACCGCTCTCCTGGATGGCCCGGACGAACAGGCCGGCGGCGGTCGGCGAGGCGATGTGCGCGCAGGTGTCCGTCGACCCGGCCGACTCGCCACCCACCGTCACCCGGTGCCGGTCGCCGCCGAACGCCGCGATGTTGGCCTGTACCCAGCGCAGCGCCGCCTGCTGGTCCATCAGCCCGTAGTCGCCGGAGGCCCGGTCGGCACTTTCCGCCGACAGCGCCGGATGGGCCAGGAACCCGAAGGCGCCGAGCCGGTAGTTCACGGTCACCACGATCACGTCACCGCGTACCACCAGATCGGTTGGATCATAGTCGCTGCCGGCGCCGGAGACGTTGCTGCCGCCGTGCAGCCAGACGAAGACCGGCCGGCCCCGCGGCGCCTGCGCCGCCGGTGTCCACACGTTGAGGTAGAGGCAGTCCTCGGACCGGCTGCCGGTCTGGTTCGAGCGCCCCGGCAACACCGGGACCGGCGCCTGCGCACACGGGCTGGCCGGTTGCGTCGCGTCCCGTACGCCGGTCCAGCTCGCCGCCGGCTGCGGTGGCTGCCAGCGTAGCGGGCCGACCGGCGGGGTCGCGAACGGTACGCCCTGAAAGACCCGATGATCATCGAGTACGCTGCCGCGAATCGCACCCTGGGCGGTCGATACGACGGCCGGCTCGGGGCTTCCGGGTGGCACGGCAACCGCCGCGGTCGACGAGGACATCGGCGCAACGCCGGCGATGAGGGCGAGCAGTCCAACACCGGATAACCAACGGCGAGATCGCATGGGGGCACCAGCCTCTCTCCAGACCCCACAGGGCATCGAGGGTGCTCGTTATGTCCTGCGATGGAGTTAACTACCGATGGGTAGCTTCGTCAAGCCACGCCGATCACCGCTTGGCGTGCCGCCCGCTCGCCATCGACGCCCGGCCAATCAGGGCGAGGCTGAGCG
>DASRRF010000507.1:0-2663 GCA_035695905.1 Micromonosporaceae bacterium
CCGGCGCGGCGAGGCGGACACCAGCCGGGTCGGCGCGAAGAGCGCGAGCAACTCGGCGAGCGCCTCCGCCTGGGCCACCCCGGTGTCGTCCAGCGGTCGGGCCTTGTCCGGCCCCGGCCACGAGCCGCGCCTGCCGGCCGAGGCGTGCCGGATCAGCAGTACCACGCCGGTGACCGGCGGCAGCGCGGCGTACGCGTCCACCACCTCAAGGTCGTGTTCGTAGCTGAGCAGGTCGCGGGCGTCCACGATGGACACCCAGCGGACCTCGTCGACCTCGTCGCCGGGTACGAACTCGCCGAGCGAGAGAACCCGCATCGTCCAGTAGTCAACCGTCTTCGGCAGGCCGCGGGCCAGGTAGTGCACCGACGGCAGCGGGGTCTGCGCCGCCGCGCGTACCCCGGTCTCCTCCCACACCTCGCGCACCGCGGCGGCCAGCGCCGGCTCACCCGGCGCGAGCTTGCCCTTGGGCAGCGACCAGTCGTCGTACCGCGGCCGGTGCACCAGGCAGATCTCCACATCCCCGGCCGGTTCAGCGGAACCGGGCGGGCCGGGTCGGTGTACCACGCCGCCGGCCGCGCGTACCACGGCCGGCGAGCCTACGGCAGCCACGCGGTCAGCCGCCGTGCGGAGGCGGCACGCCAGGCCGCTGCGAAGCCGGCCCGGACGGTACGGATGGCCGCCCGCTCGCGCTCCATCAGCCGGCCCGCGGTCACCGCGAGCAGGTGGTCGTCCGGGTCGGATTGGGCGATGCCCAGCCAGGTGCCTGCGGCGACCGCGGCGTCCTGGTGCTCGCCGAGCAGCTCCTGCACCCGGGCCAGCGCCGCGGCGAGCCGGCGGGCCGGATCGCCGAGTGCGGCCGCGGCGTCGACGGCGTACCGGGCCCGCTTGGCCCGGATCCGTACGGCGTGCCACACCGCGTCGGGCGCGGCCGGATCGAGGTCGTCGGCGCCGTTGAACGCGCCCGGATCGCCGTACGCCAGCGCGCGCCACGGCGTACCGACCAGCCGGGGGAGGACCTCGCCGGCCGGCGCGCGGGCCAGCGCGGTCAGCACCGGTTGCCCGGCGGCCAGCAGAGCGTCCACTAGGGACAGATAGCGCTCGGACTCGAGTGCCTTGTCCAGCGCCGTGTACGCATCCTCGTACCGCGCCGCGAGATCAGCGTCGAGGCGGGCCACCGAGGCCTCGTCCAGCGGCGCGAGCGGATCCGCCGACGCGGTACGCACCAACCGGTCCCGCAGCACCTCGGCGTCCCGCGCGGCGCCGAGCAGGCGGGCGAGCCAGCGCACCTCGGTACGCAGCTCGGCGGCCCACCCCGGGTCGACGAGCAGCGCGAAGGTGCGCAGGTCGCTGCGCAGCCGGCGGCAGCCGACCCGCATCTGGTGCACCGCGGTGTCGCCGCGGCCGACGCCGGCTCGCATCCGTACCAGCGGATCGTGCATCAGGATGCGCGCGATGTCGCGGCGCAGCGCGCCGGTCGCGACCTCACCGGCGGTGACCGCGGGCCGGTGCGGCAACGCGGGTGCGGGCAGGTCCGCCGGCGCCTGAGCGGCCGCACCGAGCGCGCGTACGTGCTTGGGCGTGAAGATCCCGGTGGTCGCCCCGGCCCCGGCAAGCACGGCTTCGATCCGGTCCAGCAGCCCGGTGTCGCCGGCCTTGCGCTCCACCTCGAGCTCACGGAAGCGGGCCACGGTACGCCGACCGTCCACAACGGACACGGAGTCGTCGGCGATCTCGGCGAGCACGGTGTCGGATGCATCGCACACGTCGTACCGCTGCCGCACACTGCGCAGGACGGCGGCCGGGCCGATCGGCGCACCGCGACGCCAGACGGTGACCAGGGCCAGCAGGTCCGCCGGGACGGAACCGGACCCGCCGCGCCGGCTGATTTCGTGGCGCGCGCCGGGTACGTCGGTGGGCAGTTTCACCGTCCACGGCAGGTCGTCCCCGCGCCGGTGCCGCAGCGACACCCCGGCCCGGGCCAGCCGCAGGTCGGCCGTGTCGAAGTAGGTCGCGGTCAGCGTCACCTTGGGCCGCACCACAATCCGACCACCAGCGGGTACGCACGCAGCGAGGTCGGGTACCGCGAACCGCGGACCGACCTCGAACTTGCGTTCCTCTTCGAGCACGCGGCACAGCCTAACGAGCGTCGGTCAGTCCCCGCGGGCGAGTGCCCGGCGGAGCAAGGCGTCTTGCAGATCAACTGTTCCGTTCGCCCCGCCGGCCGGGCGCAGCGTCCACGAACCGCCGGCGTGCAACTCGAACGCGCTCATCTCACGGCTCATCGCCAACCCGAAGACCCGATCGAGCGCGGTGCATGCGGTCGGGTCGGTGACCTGGACCAGCGCCTCGATCCGCCGGTCCAGGTTGCGGTGCATGAGATCCGCCGAGCCGATCCAGAACTCGCCCGACCCGTTGACCGCCGGCTGCCCGGCGCCGAACCGGAAGACCCGGGAGTGCTCCAGGAAGCGGCCCAGGATCGAGCGGACCCGGATGTGCTCGGAGAGCCCGGGAACCCCGGGTCGCAGCGTGCACATCCCGCGGACCAGCAGATCAACCCGTACACCTGCCCGCGACGCCCGGTAGAGGGCATCCACCACGTCCTCGTCGACCAGCGAGTTCACCTTGATCTGGACGAGCCCGGGCCGGCCGGCGCGGATGTGCTC
>DASRRF010000508.1:0-1925 GCA_035695905.1 Micromonosporaceae bacterium
AGCCGTTCGGGCCGAGGAAGCCGTACACGGATCCCTGCGGTACGGCCAGGTCGATGGCGTTGACCGCCACCTGACCCGACCGGAACCGCTTGGTGAGCCCGCTGCTGGCGATGGCAGCGGCGGTCATTTCAGGGTTGCCGCGGGGTCGGAAGCCACGGCGTAGAGCCTATCCGCGCTGACCGCGCCGACCAGGATCCGCCCGTCGTCGGTGAGCAGTACGGAGAACAGCCGGGTGGTGAGCAGCCGTCCGCTTCCCCACGTACCGCTCACCCTAGGCAGCGCACCCAGCAGCGCGCCGATCGGGTTGCCGCCGCCCTCGCGGTCGGCCGGCGAGCTCGACGGCGACCCGGTACCGGGCAGCCGGGCGGCTATCACGGTGGTCCATCCGGTGCCGATCACCGCGACCGGCGGCTTGGTCGGGGCGCCCGGCTTGCCCGTCTCCTGTGGAGCCGGCTTGGTCGGGGCGCCCGGCTTGGTCGGCTCGGCCTGCTCGGTGCTCTCCTTCACCGTCGTACCCGGTGGGGGGTTGAACCGGAACTGCTCATCTCCGGGCTTGGCGAAGCTGATCTGCTCGAAGCCGACCTCGAACGCCGGCGCCGCGCGGCCCTTCGCGTAGACGCGGACCCGCAGCGGAACGTGCTGCTGGCCGTCGATCGCGAGCCGGACCTGACCGACCAGCGACGCGGCGTCGCGTGGGGCGATCACCAGCTCGTACGCGGCCCGGCCGGCTACCCGCGCGGTGCCCGCCGTGGATACCACGGTGCTCGGGTCCAGGGCCGCCAGGATCTTGTCGGCTGCCTCCTGCGGGGTGATCGGCAGAAGGTCGGCGGCCCGGCGCGGGGCGGCGGTCGCAAATCCGGCCGGTAGCGTGCTGTGCTGGGCGGTCTGCTCCTTGCTGGCCCAGATCCAGACGTCCCGGCCGTTGCGGATCACGTCCGACTCGCCGAGCGTGCCGAGCAGCGCGAGCCGTACCTTCTCCGGACCCGCGTACCAGATCCGCAGGGTATGTGAGCCGGCGATCAGCGAGTCGAGGCCGGCGCCGCCGACCGGCACGGGAAGGGCCGGCAGGCCCAGGTCGCTCTTGAGCACCACCGTTCCGGACAACGCCTCCAGCTGCGCGGTCTGCAGATCGACGAGCAGCTGCGCGGCACTGCGGGAGGGCAGGCTGGGATCCGCGGCGGCGCGCAGCGCGGTGCTTGCCGCGCTCACGCCGAAGACCGCGACCGCGACGCCGACCGGCACCGCCCACCGTAGGGCCGGACGGAACGTCAAGGCGGACATTGGGCACCTCCGGGTTGAATCTTGATGGAAAGCCATCGTGCACCATCTGACCTGTGCGATCCCTGAGAGCTGCTTAGCCGTTGCTCAGCGGCCGTGCCACGCTGGTGGGCGTGCGGCTGCTGGTGGTGGAGGACGAGCCCCGGCTGGCTCGCGCCCTGCAACGCGGCCTGGCCGCCGAGGGGTATGCGGTGGATGTCGCGGCGGACGGCCCGAGCGGGCTCGACGCGGCCCGGCACGGCGAGTACGACGCGGTCGTGCTGGACGTGATGTTGCCCGGGCTGTCCGGGTACCGGATCGTGCAGGCGCTGCGAGCGGAGGGTCATTGGGTACCGGTACTCATGCTCTCCGCCAAGGACGGCGAGTACGACCAGGCCGACGGGCTGGACGCCGGGGCCGACGACTACCTGACCAAGCCGTTCTCGTTCGTGGTGCTGCTGGCCAAGCTGCGGGCGCTGCTGCGGCGCGGGATTCCGGAGCGGCCGGCGGTGCTGGCGGCCGGCGGGCTCACCCTGGATCCGGCGACCCGCCGGGTGGCCCGGGACGGCGCCGAGATCTCCCTGACCGCGCGGGAGTTCTCCTTGCTGGAGTACCTGATGCGTCACCCCGACCAGGTGGTTACCAAGATCGAGCTGCTCGACCACGTG
>DASRRF010000509.1:0-9844 GCA_035695905.1 Micromonosporaceae bacterium
GCACGGCCGGATCAGCCGTACGTCTGACTGGGCGCGCAGCCGGGCGAGCCAGTAGACCAACCCGGTCGGGGTGCCGAGCTTGGCCACCGTACCCACGAGCGTGAAGGCCGCGGTGGCGGCGAAGAAGGCACCGGCCGGCGCCTGGCCGAGCCCGCGGGCGACCAGCCACGTGACGCCGACACCGGCCACCCCGGCCAACGCGGCGCCGGCCAGGTTCGCGGCGACCGTGCGGCGGTGGTCGAATGGTCCGGCGCCGGTCTCGGCGGCGCGGGTGGCGGTCACCGTCATGGGCGCTCCGCGGGCGTACGCCACGACGGGGTACGGCCGAGCCAGTCGACCAGGCGGTCGTCCCACGGCGCGTAGTGCGCGGTGAGCTCGCGACGCAGCCAGTCCTCCATCCGCCCGGCGCGCGGGCGGGCGTTGTGCTGCTCGAACAGCGGGTACCCGAGCCGAGGCAGGTCGAGGAAGTCGAGTACCCGGTCGTAGACCGGTTCGGGAGTAGCGAAGAACTCTCCACTGTCGACAACGAGGATGCGGCACGGGTCCACATAGGACGCCATCGTGGTCAGGAACCTGGCGTACTCGCCCCGCGCGCGGTACGCGTGGTGCTGGTGCGCGAAGCTGTACGCGAACGGATCGGCCGCCATCCGTTCGGCCTGCCCGCGCAGCCGGGCCGGCTCCAGGGCGAGCGCCCGGCCGAACGACGTCTCGGACTCGAAGCCGCGGGCGAGCTCGTGGGCGTGCTGCGAGTACGCCCGCTCGACCGGATCGCGGACCAGCACGACAAGCCGTACGTCCGGCAGGTCGCGGGCTATCCGGGCGACCGCGTGCGGGTGGTACATGTAGTACGGACTCGACTCGAACGCCTGAGCCGGTACGCCGACCGACGAGGACACCCGCCGCGCGGTGCGCTGCAACGGGAAATGCGCCCGGTACCAGCCGAGCCCGCGGTGGTACGCCGTGTCGAAGTAGTGCACGCCCTTGTGCAGTACGGCCTTGAGGACCGCCGGGTGCGCGGCGAGGGCACGGTACAGCGACGTGGTGCCGCATCGCTGCCCGCCACACACGAGAAACGACGGGAGTATCCGGGCCGGTGCGGTCAGCCGGCCGTACGACCGCGAACCCAGGTGTACGACCCGCTTGACCGGGTACGGCAGCAGGTCCCTCATGTCTACAGCGCCTCCACTCGGCGGATCAGGACGGGCAACAGCCAGCTGCCCAGGACACCGAGCCGGGCGCCGGCTTCGGCTTGCCGGTCGGCCACGTATCGCGCGGCCAGATCGACGAGGTAAAGCAGCGCGGTCACCTCTGCTGCGTGCGGGGCAACCTCGAACGGGGCCAACAGGATCGGCGCACGGCGAACCGTCTCGTCGACGGCTGCCCCGGCGTCCGGCGTACGTTGCAGCCGCCGCTGCAGGTCGTGGTGCAGCGCATCGAGCCCCAGCGGTACGCCGGGTGTGAACCTCTCCCAGTCCCAGACCAGTAGTTCGTCGGCGAGGACTGCCATGTTCCAGGGGGACCAGTCGCCGTGCCACGCGCCGTACCGCAGCGAGACGTCGCCGGCCCGCGCATGCAGCTTGCGGGCCGCGGCGCCGAGCTGGCTTCCTTCGGCGTGGTCGGAGATGTCGGCCAGCCGGTTGCGCAGCTCGGCCCAGTACGGGCTGGTGGACAGCCAACCGCCGGTGGTCCCGCAGCAGGCGGCGACCTCCCGCATGGCCACGGCGAGCCGATCCGGGCCGAGTGGTGACCGGGTACGCCAGGTCGGCAGCGCCTGCTGTACCAGCACCTGATGGCCCTGCCAGCGCCCGGCGTGCAACACCTTGGGAACGGTGAGCTGGCGCAGCCTGACGTGTGCCAGCGCGGTCAGCGCGGCAGTTTCCGCTCGTACCAGGCGGCGGGTCAGCGGGCCGGTGCCGAGCTTCGCGAAGCCGATAGTCGCCCCGGTCCGGGCGAGCAGCTGGAGCACCGGCTTACGGTTGGCCCGCGCAGGTCCGATGTGGACACTGACGGTCAAGTCAGCGCCGAGCGCGTCGCGCAGGTACGCCTCGATCGTGTCGGCGCCCGGTGCGCCGCCGGTGACCCGGATCCGGTCGCGAAGCAGCACAGTGGACGCACCGGTGCGCAGCGCGGCGACGACCGCGTCCCGCTTCAGCCGGGCCAGCCGCGACTGTGGTTCGGCGTACCTGCGGACCGCCGCCGCGGCCACCCGGCGGGACCCCGCCGGCACCAGCAGCCTGGGCCGGCGGGCGTCCGGGATCACGATGAACTCGGTGACCACTGTGGAGTTCCCGGATCCGGGCGGCCCGGCGACACAGGGCTCCGGGTAGAGGATTCGCAGCACCTCATCCATGTACTGCGAACGCCGCGCGGCGTCGTCCGCGGCGAGCGGGGCGGGCGCGGTCCGGATCGGACTCATGACGGGGCCACCTCTGACTCGGCGCGGACGTTCCGCCACAACAGCGCGTACGCGAGAAACATGAATGCCAGCGGGGTGACCAGCGAGTTGTACCAGAACATCGCGGCGAACGAGCTGATCAGTGCGGCCGAACCGGCCAACCCGATCGCGGAGTGGTCCCGCCGGAACCACCATATCCCGTACCCGAAGAAGCCGAGGTACGCGGCCGTCCCGACCAACCCGTGTGCGAACAACAACTGCCAAAGCTGGCCGTTGCCGCCGACGGTGAAGTTGCCGCAGCGTTCGCAGTCGTCGCTTTCGCCGACCGCGATCGAGTTCCGGCCGCCCTGCGTGTTGCGGGTCGAGCCGAAGCCGATCACCGGAGACTCGGTGGCACCTGTTATCGCACGCTCGGTGAGGTACATCCGTACGCCATTGGACTTTCCATTGTCGAGGCGATCGCCTACCACGCCGCCGAGCGGGGTGACCGCGAGCGCGGCGGCGAGCGCGGCCGCCGCCGCGGCCAGCCCACCGATCGCCCACAACCGGCCGCGCAGGCCGAGCCGGATCGCGACGTGCCCGGCGATGAGGCCCAGCCCGATCCACAGGCCACGGTTGAGCGAGTAGATAGCGGGTACCACCGACACCGCGAGGCAGCCGGCGGCGAGCACACGGATGCGGCGGGACGTCGCGAATCCCCACACCGCGGCGACGAACCAGACGACGAGCAGGCAGAAATTGTTGCCCCAGGTGTTCGTGTAACCCCATGGCGCGGCAGGCCGCGGGCTCGGATGGCCGAGAATCTCCATCACCTGCGCCGCCGACGGATGCACGAGCGACTGGACAAACCCCTTTGCTCGTACGCCGTGCGGCAGCAGCAGCTCCACCGGGGAGGTGAACGCGAAGTGCCCGGCGAACACCCCGAGCAGGCCCCCGGCCACAGTCACCGCGAACAGCCAACCGAGCAGCCCGACCAGCCGGCGCTGCGGGAGTTCGGCCCGGGTGAGGTTGCCGGCGTACACGAGCAGCACGGTCAGTCCGGCGTACTCACCGAGCCGGAAGAGCACCGCGACGAGCCGGCTGGCGGCCGTCGCGGGTACGGTGCCGGACGGATCCGCGCCGAGCGCGGCGATCCCGACAACGGCGACGAGCAGGAACAGTGCCCACAACGCGAATCCGGGCGGCAACCGGACCGGCCGGCCGGCCGCGTGCTGCCGGACCAGGGCGACGAGCATCGGCACCGCAAGGATCGGGAAGATGAGTACGCCGAGCCCGAGTACCCACCACAGTGGATAGAGCAGCAGCAGCGCGACGAGCGGCCAGCCGGGCCGCAGCAGCGGTTGGCTCCGCGACGGCGGCAGGCGTGGCGGCCGCACCGGCGCCCGGCCGATCGCCTTCGGCGACGCGGTTGAGGTCAGCGTCACCGCTCGGCTCCGTCGTCCGCGGCGGGCTCCGCCGGGCGTCCGTTGGCCCGGTCGAGCGCTTCCAGCGTGGCCGGGTCGAGTCTCTTGAGGACGATCGTCGCATCGTCGCCGGGCCGGCGCGGATCCGGCGATGCACCGTTGTGCGCGCCGGGGTGTGCACCGTTGTGGCCAGCTCGCCGGCCGGTCGCGGTGCGCCGCTGCCCACTCGATGTAGACGTTGGCCGATCCACCCGAATATCCTGCCCCGGATTTGAGGTGGATAGGCCAACGTCTATGCCGGCCTTGGCGCTGGGCGCGACGTCGGGCTCGGGGTCCACAGTGGACGCCGCGGACACGGTGTGTGCGGCGGGCGCGTCGAGGCTCAGCTCGGGGCGGCCGGGCATCGGTGGGGCGGGTGGCTCGTCGGCGGAGGGTCGCAGCCGGGGCAGTACCACGGCGCCCAGCAGCGGGGTACCGATCCGGTGCAGTTGCTCCGCGGCGTCGGCGACCTCGGCGTGTACGGTGCGGCGCGTCTCGACCACCACGATCGCCGCGTCCGCCAGCCCGGCGAGGCTCTGCGCGTCGGCGCTGGCCGCGGTGGAGGGCGCCTCGACGACGACGTACTCCGCTTGGGCGCGCAGGGTGGCGAGCGTGTCGCGCAGGTTCTGCGACTGGAGCAACCCGGCGGCGGTGGCCGTACCCCCGGTGGTAATGACCCTCAGCCACGGGTTGCGCGGCGCCCGCTGGAGCGCGTCCGCGATCGCCACCCGGCCGGCCAGGACATCGGAGAGCCCGGGCAGCGCGCCGACACCGAGCATCCGGGTCGCGGACGCCGTTTCGATCATCGTGTCCGGCAGGTGGGCGCAGACCAGCACGACCTCGCTGCCGGTGCGGGCGAGCGCGGCGGCGAGGTTCGCGGCCACCAGCGTCGCGCCCGGCCCGCGGCTCGCCCCGGTGACGACCACGACCTGGTCGTCGGGCCCGAGGCTGGCCAGGATCTCGTTGCGCAGCCGGTTGAACGTACGCCCGCCGGTGCCGTACGGCGGGAAGACGTCGTCGAAGCGCGGCGTGACGCGGGCCGGCAGGTCGGCGAGGACGGGTACGCCGGAGCGCCGTTGCATGTCGACGGCGGCCCGTACCCGCCGGTCCAGGCGTTCCCGGCCGGCCGCCGCGCCGAGCCCGCCGAGCAGGCCGACCATCAGTCCGGTGGCGAGGTTCAGCGGGACGCTCGGCTTGATCGGCTGGACCGGCAGCCGGGCATCGCTAATGATCTTGCCGGCGCTGACGGTCGCGGTGACCAGCTGGTTGAGCCGCCCGGCCAGCGTATTGATCTGAGTGAGCGCGGTCTCCCGCTGGCTCTGCAGGTTCTCCCGTTCCAGGCTGTCCTTGTCGGTACGGGCCAACCGCGCGTTGATCTGGGCGACCGACGTACTCAATTGTCTGATTTTGATGTCCAGTGTGGAGGTCTGCGCGGCCAGGTCGGCCTTCGCGCTGCTTTCCCGGTTGCGCAGGTACGCCTCGGCAAAAGCGTGCGAACCGGCCTGCGCGGCCCGCGGTGTGCCGGCCCGATATTGGATCAGGAGTACGGAGGTGTTCGCCGGAACCTCGACGGCTACCCGCCGGGCCAGCGCGTCCGGCGCCGTGTCCACCCGGAGCAGCTTGGCCGCCTCGACCGCGACCGCTGTCGAGCGGACGAGCTGGGCCTCGGTGTCCAGGTTGATGTCCCCGCGGGTCCGGCCACCCACCACGTTCGCGTCGGCCCCACCAGCCGCGTGTACCAGGACCGACGTGCTGGACTCGTACACCCTCGGCTCCCGAACGGTGAGCGCGGCCGCACCCGCGACGCCGAGTACGGCGACGGTCAGGATGATCCACCAGTGCCGGCGGAGCATGCCCAGGTAGTCGGAGATCGTGGACGACACCGGGCGCGTCGCATCCACCAGCCGCTCCTTAGATCGCGAGGTGTTTCAGTTCCCCAGGGGGTAACTGGACGGTCCAGGCGTACGTAACTGTCCAGTGATATCAACTTCACATCTTGTTTTATGCGTATAATTCCGACAGGTTAGCCACACCCGTAACTCCGAGCATTTCCTGGCACTCTCGGCACGGGAGAGGACTCGAGTCATGAGCTTCCTTCCGGTGGAGCGCAGGCGGCGCCCCCTCGTCGTGTCCCTCGTGGCCACGCTGGCCGCGATCGTGGCCGCGGTCTCGATCGGCCTGCTCGGCTCCCGCGTCTCGACCGCTCCGGACGTGTGGATCGGCCCATCCGACGACGCGTACGACCTCGGCCTGCCGTACGCGACCGGAGCCGAGCCGCGCCTTGTCGCCGGGGCGAGCGCCGGGCTGGCCGCGATCACGTACCTGAAGTTCCGGGTCGGCGCGCTGCCGGGAGGATCGCCGCCCCGGCGCGCCGAGCTGCGGTTGACCCGGGCGGGTGGCGCGCTGCCGGCATACGTGGAACTGTCCCGGGTTCCCGGCAACCAGTGGGCCGAGCGGACACTGAGCGGGTACGGCGCTCCGCCGCTGGGTACCGTGCTGGGCACCGCGCGGCCGGATCCGCTCGACGGCACGGTGGTCTTCGATGTGACGCCGGTGATCCGCGCCGCCGGCACGTACTCGTTCGCGGTGACCGCACCGGCGGGCGAGGGGTTGGCCCAGTTCGCCGCGAAGGAGGCCGACCGGCCCGGCACGCGGCAGGTGCAGCCGGCATTGTGGTTGTCCGCCACCGGGCAGCAGATCCCGCCACGGGAGCTCGGCACGACGCCGGCTCCGGCAACCCCGCCGCCCTCCCCACCCGCCGCCGCGCCGCCGACCGCCTCGCCTACCGCCTCGCCTACCGCCTCGCCGGCAGTGTCGCAAGTGGACCATCCGGCGCCGCCGGCGGACTGGCCGACGACCTGGCCGACTGCGGCGCCGACGACCTGGCCGACCGCGGGGCCGACGACCTGGCCGACTGATGGTCCGGCGGTCCCGACCGAATGGCCCACCGCCTGGCCCACTACGTGGCCGACCGACCGGCCGACGGCGCAGCCGTTGCCGTCGGGATGGCCCACCGCGCCGCCGTCGGGATGGCCCACCGCGCCGCCGATGCCGTCGTGGCCCCCGGCGGATCCCGGCTGCGCGGTCGGCGACAAGCTCGTACCGACCTGCGGGGTGCTCTGGGGGGTCGCGCCCGGCGCGCACACGGATACGCCGCGAACCGTCGCGCTGCACGACTTCGAGCAGAAGACCGGCCGCGATCAGGCCGTCTACCACGCGTACCACCGGGGGACCGGCGACGTCTTCCCGACCGCGGAGGAGATGGACATCGCCCGCGAGCCCGGGCACAAGCGGGTGCTGTTCCTCAACTGGAAGCCGACCGGTGCGTCCTGGGCGAGCATCGCTCGCGGCGACCCGGCGACGGATGCCTACCTGGACCGGCTCGCCGAGCACATCACGCGAAGCTTTCCGGAGCCGTTCTTCCTCACCATCCACCATGAACCCGAGAACGAGGTGACTGCCGAGGCCGGCTCCGGCTGGACCGCGCACGACTACGCGATGATGTTCCGGCATGTCATCCAGCGGCTACGCGACGACGGTGTATCCAATGTGGTCAGCGTGATGGCGTACATGGCGTACGTGCCGTGGAACGTGCAGCCGTGGTTCGAGGATCTGTACCCCGGCGATGACGTCGTGGACTGGGTAGCCTGGGATTCGTACGCGTACAGCGATCCGGGGTACGGCTACGGCGACTTCGCCGAGATGATGAACCGCCGCTCGGGCAGCCGCCCGGCGTGGCCTGGGTTCTACAACTGGGCGGCCACCCGGTTTCCCACCAAGCCGTTGATGGTTGCCGAGTGGGGAGTCTGGCATTCGGAGAGCAACCAGGGGCACAAGCCGTACTTCTTCCGCAGCGTGGCGCAGCAGGTGCAGCTGTTCCCCCGGGTGAAGGCGATGGTGTATTTCGACACCCCGCACAACCAGCAGGGCATGGACTCCAGAGTGGACAGTACGGAGGAGGCGCTGGGCGCGTACTGCGTGCTCGGGCAGCACCCGGCGTTCCGGGTCGCGCTGGACGGCTGACTACCGGCGCGGCTCGATCCAACCCTCGGTTGCCAGGAAATCGAGTACCGCGTCGGTTGCCGGTCCCACCGGACCCTCCGACGTGTCCAGCGTGATGTCCGCGTCGGTCGGCACCTCGTACGGGTCGTCCACGCCGGTCATCCCGGTCTTCTGTCCGGCCCTGGCCTTCGCGTACAGCCCCTTGCGATCTCGCTGCTCGCATACCTCGATCGGAGTCGACACGTATACGAGCACGAAGCCGGCCCCCGCGGCGCGGGCCAGCCCGCGGGCCATTGCCCGGGCCGCCGCGTACGGCGCGATCGGGCAGCACAGGGATACACCGCCGTGCCGGGCTGCCTCGGCGGCGACCCAGCCGATCCGGCGGACGTTCATGTCCCGGTCGGCCTTGCTGAACCCGAGTCCCGCGGACAGCTCGCGCCGGACCACGTCCCCGTCCAGCAGGGTCACCGTACGCTCGCCGGTCTCCAGCAACGCATCCGCGACACCACGGGCCACTGTGGACTTACCGGAACCGGACAGGCCGGTGAAGAAGACCACCAGACCCCGGTGCCGGCGCGGCGGGCGGTCGCGGGCCAACTCGCGGGCGACTGCCGGCGGGGTGTGCCACTCGGGTAGCGGCGAACCCATGTCCAGCAGGTCGTCGATCTCCACCTGGGCCAGCGGCAGCCGGCGGTTGCGTGGCGGGATGTCATCGCGCCAGCGCCACTGGCCGTCCCGCCCGTCGTACGCGAGTTCCCGCGGTACCAGCACGCGCAGCCCGCCACCGGCAAAGCCTTCGCCGGTGGACAGCAGATGGGTCACCCCGTACGCCCCGGCGACCCGGGACCGCAGTAGCGCGTCGCGGATCTCGTCGGCGCGCCGGGCCAGCGGCACGCAGACGATCGTCGCCGGCGGCAGCCGGTCGCGCGCGGCGAGGATGCACCGCACCAGCGCCTCCGGGGCGAGACCGTCGCGCCCCATCTCGGCCACCGGCACCAGAATCAGGACATGGGCGGCGAGTGTACGTGCGGCGTTAGCGATCTGCGCCAGCTGCGGCCGGTGCATTGGCCGGTCGGCGATCACGCCGATCACCCGCCCGGGTGGCAACAACCCTCGAACCTCTTCCGGGGTACGGCGCAGCCGCTGGAAAGGTCCGCGCTGGCCGTCGCCGATCCGGCGGATCGTGCCGGCGACCCCGCTGAGCCCGTCGCGGGTCGGCCAGACCTCGGTTACGTCGACGGCGGCCACCGGCGCGCCCTCCGCGTCGGCGAGGACGAGGATGCGGCCGCGCGGGTTGTCCAGCTCCAGCATCTCCGCCAGCGAGGTCGGCGCCTCCAGGGTCACCGGTACCGGCCAGGCCGTACCGTCGGCGAGCTTGCCGGTACGCGTCTGGCTGAGAAGGTCCGCCTGTCCCAGGAAACCGGTGAGCGGGGTGTACGCCCCGGTCAGCAGGAGTTCGAGGTCGGCGAGCTCTCCCGGGCGAGGGGTGTGTACCGGTGCGTCCCGTAGCAGGTCGTCGGGCAGGACCCAGCCGCCACTCACGTGCCGTCTCCCTTGTCGCCATTG
This sequence comes from Micromonosporaceae bacterium, assembly GCA_035695905.1. Lineage (GTDB taxonomy): Bacteria > Actinomycetota > Actinomycetes > Mycobacteriales > Micromonosporaceae > EFPC-2. The sequence goes on from DASRRF010000509.1 coordinate 9,406, forward strand.
TCGGGGGCTCGCCGAACAGGCTCACAGTTTTACAGCCCGTACCCGATCGGTCGAGCGCGGCCCCCGCCGCGCGGCGCGTGGCGCAGGTCAGGCCGGCTCGAGCGAGGCGGCACCGAACGACACGGAGAACCTTTTACACCAGATTGTCACGCTGCGGACCTGCTGGAGGTCGGTGCCGGGCGGGATCGCGTACACCTGATTGCCCTGATTGCCCTTGAGCCGGCCAACCTCGACGTATTTGCCGTCGTCGAAGACCCCCCAGCCCTCCCGGCCCTCGACGACAGGCCGATCGGTGAGCCAGACCCGCAGGTCGGGGCCGTTGGACGTGTTGAGGTTGACGAGCTCGAGCCGCCGGCTGCCGTCCGCGTTCTCGATGATCCGTACGGTGCCCGAGGTGCTGTGCTCGTGGCTGACGAACTGGCCCTCCGCGATGACCGTC
>DASRRF010000510.1:0-6359 GCA_035695905.1 Micromonosporaceae bacterium
CGACAATCTCTCGCGTGTTTCGGACCACGCGCCCGCGCGGGGCGAGCGGCGGGCACCCTCGCCGAGACCCGCGCGCGGCCGTACGGCCGCCGGAATCGGTCAGCGTGCCGGTTGAACCGTCGCGTAGGGTCGGGCGGGTGAGACGAGTAGACGACCTCGGCAACCGGTACGTGGACGAGTGGGCACCGCTGAGCCCGACCGGCGCGACATACATCGGCATCAGCGGATACGACGACCAGTTGGACGACCTGTCGTCCGAGGGCTTCGAGGCCCAGGCCGACCTCGCCCGGCGCACGCTCACCGCGCTGGCCGGCACCGAGCCGGTCGACGAGCGCGAGCGAGTGGCCAAGGAAGCCATGCAGGAGCGCCTCGGCCTGGAGCTGGAGCGCTACGACGCGGGCGAGATCGCCAGCGACATCAATGTGATTGCCAGCGCGCTGCACGGCCTGCGGCAGGTCTTCGATCTGATGCCCACCGAAGGCGACCAGGCGGCGCACAACATCGCGGCCCGGCTGGCCCAGTTCCCGCGCGCGCTGCGGCAGTACCGCACGACGCTGCTCACCGAGGCCGCGAAGGGTAACGTCAGCGCGCGCAACCAGATGGTCGAGGTTGCCAAGCAGTGCGACGTGTGGACCAGCCCGGACGGCGACGATTTCTACCGGGAGCTGGCCCGGCGGGTGACGGCCACCGGCAGCCTGCGTACCCGGTTGGATGAGGCGGCCGAGGCGGCGACCGCGGCGACCGCTGAGTTCGCCGCGTTCCTGCGCGACGAGCTCGCCCCGCTCGGCCGGGACAAGGAGGCGGCCGGCCGCGAGCGCTACGAGCTGGCCTCGCAGTACTTCCTCGGCGCCCGGGTGGACCTCGACGAGACCTACCTCTGGGGCTTCGCCGAGCTGCACCGGTTGGAGACCGAGATGCGCGCGGTGGCCGTACAGCTGGCCGGCGCCGGCGCGACCATCGACGACGGGGTCGCCGCGCTGGACGCCGACCCGGCGCGCAACATCGAGGGCAAGGAAGCCTTCCGGGACTGGATGCAGAACCTCGCCGACAAGGCGATCGCCGACCTGCACGGCACCCATTTCGACATCCCGGAGCAGGTCCGCCGGATCGAGTGCTGCCTCGCACCGACCAGCGACGGCGGCATCTACTACACCGGGCCGAGCGAGGACTTCGAACGCCCGGGCCGGATGTGGTGGGCCGTACCGCAGGGTGTCACGCAGTTCTCCACCTGGCGCGAGGTGACCACGGTCTACCACGAGGGCGTACCAGGCCATCACCTGCAGGTCGGCCAGACCCAGGTACGCGCCGAGGTGCTCAACCGGTGGCAGCGCCTGCTCTGCTGGTGCTCGGGACACGGCGAGGGCTGGGCGCTCTACTCGGAGCGGCTGATGGGCGAGCTGGGCTACCTGGACGACCCGGGCGACCGGCTCGGCATGCTGGACGGGCAGGCGTTCCGCGCGGCCCGGGTGATCGTGGACCTCGGCATGCACCTGGAGCTGGAAATCCCGCGGGACAACCCGTTCGGCTTCCGCCCCGGCGAGCGGTGGACGCCCGAGCTCGGCTGGGAGTTCATGCGCGCGCACTGCCGGGTACCGGACGAGAACCTGCGCTTCGAGCTGAACCGTTACCTGGGCTGGCCCGGCCAGGCGCCGTCGTACAAGGTGGGCGAGCGGATCTGGATGAAGGCCCGCGAGGACGCCAAGGCCCGCAAGGGCGCGGCGTTCGATCTCAAGACATTCCACCGCAACGCGCTCGACCTGGGCAGCCTCGGGCTCGACCCGCTGAAGGCCGCCCTGGCCCGACTCTGACATGGCCGGTGGGGCGCTGGACGGCGTCCTCGTCGCGGACTTCTCCCGGGTGCTCGCCGGGCCGCTCGCCACGATGATGCTCGCCGACCTCGGCGCGGACGTCATCAAGGTCGAGCGCCCGGGTACCGGCGACGAGACCCGGACCTGGTCGCCGCCGGTCACCGCTGATGGCGACGCCACGTACTTCCTGGCCGCCAACCGCAACAAGCGCAGTGTCACCCTCGATCTGTCCACAGTGGAGGGTCAGGAGTCCGCGCGGGCGTTGGCCGGGCGGGCCGACGTACTCGTGGAGAATTTTGCTCCTGGCACGATGGAGCGGTTCGGGCTGGGCTATGCCCGGCTGCACGCCGAGTACCCGCGGCTCGTCTACGCCAGCGTGAGCGGGTTCGGCCGCGGCGCCGGGGCGGACCTGCCCGGCTACGACTTCCTCGTCCAGGCGGTCGGCGGCCTGATGTCGGTCACCGGCCAGCCGGACGGCGAGCCCACCAAGGTCGGCGTCGCGGTCGTCGACGTACTCGCCGGACAGCACCTCGCCACCGGCATCCTGGCCGCGCTGCTCGCCCGCGAGCGCACCGGCCGTGGCCAGCGGGTGGACGTCTCGCTGCTCGGCAGCGCGGTGGCCGGCCTGATCAACCAGGCATCCGGGTACCTCAATGCCGGGGTGCTACCGGGCCGGCTCGGCAACGCGCACCCGAGCATCGCGCCGTACCAGACGCTGCCCACCGCGGACCGCCCGATCGCGCTCGCGGTCGGCAACGACCGCCAGTTCGCCCGTCTGGCCGCCGTCGTGGGCGGGCTGGATGCGGCCGATCCGCGGTTCGCCACCAATCCTCAGCGGGTACGCAACGCAGCCGCGCTCACCAGCGTGCTGGCCGGACGGCTGGCTACCCGGCCGGCGGCGTACTGGGTGGCCGAGCTGACGGCGGCAGGGGTGCCGTGCGGCGTGGTCAACTCGATCGACGAGGCGTTCGCCCTGGCGGAACGGCTGGGTCTGGCGCCGGTCGTGTCGCTGGCCGGTACGAAGACGGTGGCCAGCCCGATCGCGCTCTCCGAGACCCCGGTGTCGTACCGCCGGCCGCCACCCCGGCTCGGTCAACATGATGCCGAGGTGGCCGACCGGCTCAGGAGATGATGAGCGCCCGCAGGTTGGGGGCGGTCAGCAGGTCGCAGTCCACGAACACCAGCTGGATGTCCGGGTCGGTGAAGAACATCTCCGGCAGCGTCAACGGCGGCGGCGAGTCCGGGGTGAACACCAAGTCGACGAGCCCGAAGACCTTGCCCTCGAAGCGGCTCGCGTAGAACTTCACCCGCTCTCCGCCGTCTCCGTCCTTCATGGCAACGGTCAGCGCGGTGCTCCGCAACGAGGTCGTCTTGCCGTTCGACTCCGGGATGTCCAGCCGGAAGTCGTCCGTCGTCGAGGTGGTCATGGTGAACTGGAGGACCCGTACCGTGCCGTCCTTCGTCGGCAGGTCGGTCACGCCGTCGAAGGACAGCCCGCTCATGGATACCTTCGTACCGGTCATGTGTCCCGGCTTGATCGCGACGAGCGGCTGGCCGGCGGCGAGCGCGAGGGTACGCGGCTTGGTCGTGGTCGTACCGCCGCTGCTCTTGCTGTCGCAGGTCGGCGTGGGCTGCGCCGGCGCGGGTGCGGGCGGTGCGGGTGCCGCGGCCGTCGGCGGTGCGGTCGAGGTGGCGCTCGGCGTCGGGGTCGGTTCCGCCGCCGCGGCCGGCTGGCTGTCGCCGATGCCGAGCAGGTTGCCGATCGCGGTGACCACCGCGCCGATGACGTTGCCGATCGGGTTGCTGGTGGTGCTGTTCGCGGCGGCGCTGCTCGGTGCCGCCGAAGGACTCTGGCTGTTGCCCGGCGCCGCTGACGGCGAGGCGGGCGCGCTCGCCGCGGGCGGCTTGGCCGGGGTGGTCGTACACGGTGCCGCGAAGGCCGGGCGTTGGCCCTGCGTGCTCACCGCGAGGACCGCGGCCAGGGTGGCCGGCACCAGCGTGATGGCGAGCAGCCGCGGGCTGCGGCGGGGCAGCGGGCCACCGCCGGGTGGAGCCTCGTCCGGCGCGGCGCCCCAGCGGGGATCGGTCGCCGAACGTGCCGTGTGCTGCTGCGGAATGGGCGAGGTGGTGGTGGTCGGCAGGACGTCGGTCAGCGGCCCGGTGAGCAGGTCGTCCACAGTGGAGTCTGGCTGGGCACCGTCCTCATCGGACGGATCGGGTGCCTCGTCGCCGCTGGACGTTACCGGAGGCTGGGGCTGGACCGGAGTCCAGGACGCACCTAGGGAGCCACCGATGATCCCCAACAGCATGCCGATGAAGAAGCCGCCGAAGTTGGCCCCGATCAGCGAGTAGACCGCGATGGCCGCGGCGATGATGCCGTAGAAGATCCGCTGCGCGGGGGTGAACCAGGTCAGGAACCCGCACAGGACCAGGCCGAGCGGGATGAAGTACGACAGGAAACCCGAGGGCCCGACCTTGACTTGCAGGTCGCCGATCTGCTGCTGACCGCTGACATAGATTTCGAGGCCCGACAGCAGGATGAACAGGCCGCCCCAGAACGGCCGGCCGCGGCGCCAGCGCCGGAAGTTGCGCCAGCCGCGGGCGAGCGCGCTCCGGCGTGCAGCCGGTGCCTCTGCCGATGTCACGTGGTCCTCCTGGTCAGGGATTGGCATAGCTGAGGCCCGCGGCGGCAGGTGCGGCCCCCGCGGGCCTCAGCATTGGGGTTCAGGACGGCAGTTCCGAGTCGGGGAAGCACTCTTCGCCGGTCAGGCTGAGCTTGAGCGACAGCCCTTGCAGCGCGAACGAGCCGGCGCTGGTGATGTACGCCCGCTGCTTCAAGTTGGCGATGCTGACGTGCGTCGCCTGCTGGGCGAAGTCGCCCGCCTCACCCTTCTTGAACGTGGGTACGGTCGAGGCGTCCTGGCCGATGTCGATGTTCGTGAACGTGGCGTCACCGCCCAGCCGGTCCATGCCGATGAGCAGATGCGTCGCGGTCACCGCGCTGCTGCCACGGCCGGCCCGGATCACCATGGTCGGACCGAGCGGGGACTTTACCGACTGGCACAGGTTCTTCAGTGTGGCCGGGCCGTCGATCGCGGAGATCAGCACCGGAATCACGGTGCCGTTCTTCGTGGTCACGATCCCGCCGTACTGGGCGAAGTTGTCGCTTTCCAGGGAGTCGGCGGAGACCTTGAAAGTCTGGCCCGAGACGTTGATCTGAACCGGTACCAGGCCCTGTGCGACCCCGGCCATCAGGCCGACGCCGAGCAGTGTGGCTGGGATCAGCACGGCGGCGAACCGCCGCCATCTGGTGCGTCCAAGCACCAGATTGCCTTGCGAATCCTTCACGGATCCTCCTCGCGGGGGTATCACCGACGCGGGCCGCGCGATCGGTGGGACGGCTTCGGTGGACAACGTTTCGGCGCCCCGCACCGGACGTGTACGGACCCTCCTGGCGTGGCGTGCGCCCGATGTTCCCGCGAAGTAACCAAAGCCACAAGTGCTGTTGCTACCGATGAGTAACCCTGGCACTGCGTGACTGTTACCGGCTGTGATCTGACGCGCACAAAGTCGTGAGCAACTCGCGGGATTATTCGGGGCAAACCAGGGTGAGATACATGGTGATCGCGGCCACAACCGGTACGCGCAGCGCTATGTCACGGTTCGATAACGACCGGCTCGGGCGATCGAAAACACCGAGCGGTGGAGGTCGAACTGGCCGGCGGGGCAAGGATTGCCGGCTCCGCGGTGCCGCGCCACCGGGCCGGCGTACGGCTTGGCTGGCACAAGGGGATCCCAGTGCGTTCGATCGGCTTGCCGTCATCGGTGTCCGGCTGCTGGAATTTGGTATCTGTTCCGGCCTTCTTCGTGAGGGCCGACGCGGGGCGCGCATCGGTCCGGGAAATGCCTTCTTGCGGGAAAGGACTGGGAAATGACGGCAGAGCAGGAGCTGCAGGTCTCCGAGGCGCAGATCGCCGTGCACTGGCGGGAGGAGGAGTACTACCAACCGCCGGCGGCGTTCATCGGACAGGCCAACGCGGCCGACCCCGCCATCTTCGACCGGTTCCGCGAGGAGCGTTTCCCCGAGTGCTTCAAGGAGTACGCCGACCTGCTCAGCTGGGACGCCTACTGGCACACCACGTTGGACACCAGCAACCCGCCGTTCTGGAAGTGGTTCGTGGGCGGGCGGCTGAACGCCTCGTACAACTGCGTCGACCGGCACCTGGCCACCAGCCGGAACAAGGCGGCCCTGATCTGGGTACCGGAGCCGGAAACCGACGACACCGTGGCGATCACGTACCAGGAGCTGTACCGCCGGGTCAACGAGTTCGCCGCGCTGCTGCACGACTTCGCCGGACTGCGCACCGGCGACCGGGTGACCTTCCACCTGCCGATGGTGCCGGAGCTGCCGATCGCGATGCTGGCCTGCGCTCGGTTGGGCATCATCCACTCCGAGGTCTTCGGCGGGTTCAGCGGCGCGGCCTGCGGTGACCGGATCGCCGACTCGGGCAGCCGGGTACTGGTCACCATGGACGGTTACTACCGCAACGG
>DASRRF010000511.1:0-3862 GCA_035695905.1 Micromonosporaceae bacterium
TGTTCGCGGACTCCGACGCCACCGTGGTCTGCTGGGCGATGGGACTGACCCAGCGGCACGACGCGGTCGCCGCGATCCGGGAAATCGTCAACGTGCAACTGTTGCGCGGCATGCTCGGCAAGCCCGGCGCCGGGCTGTGCCCGGTTCGCGGTCACTCCAATGTGCAGGGTGACCGGACGATGGGCGTCACCCCGAAACCCCCGTCGTGGTCGGCCGCGCTGGGCGCCGCGCTGTCATTCTCCACGCCGACCACCAAGGGGTACGACACGGTCGAGGCGATCCGCGCCATGCGGGACGGGCGGGTACGCGTCTTCCTCGCACTCGGCGGGAATTTCGCGGCCGCGACACCGGATACGCCGGTCACGGTCGAGTCGTTGCGGCGCTGCGCGCTGACCGTACACATCTCCACGAAACTGAACCGGTCGCACACCGTGCCGGGCGCGACCTCGCTGATCCTGCCGTGCCTCGGGCGTACCGAACGGGACCGGCAGGCGGCCGGCGAGCAGTTCGTCACTGTCGAGGACTCAATGTCCACAGTGCACTCATCGCGCGGCGGGCTGGCACCGGCCTCCCCCGACCTGCTGTCCGAAGTGTCCATTGTGGCCGGCCTGGCGCGCGCGCTGCTCGGACCTTCCCTTCCCTGGGACACGTTCGAGGCGGACTACCGGTCCATCCGCGACACGGTGGCTCGCGTCGTCCCTGGCTTCGCCGATTTCGAGAGCCGGGTGAGCCACCCGGGCGGCTTCACGCTGCCGCACCCGCCCCGGGATCGGCGAACCTTCCCAACGGTGTCCGGCAAGGCGCACTTCACGGTGAACCGGCTGGAAGTGGTACGGGTTCCGCCGGGCCGCCTGCTGCTGCAGACCGTACGCAGCCACGACCAGTACAACACCACGATCTACGGGCTGGACGACCGGTACCGTGGCATCCACAATGGACGCAGAGTCGTCTTCGTCAACCCGGACGACCTCGCGGAGCTCAGCATCGCCGACGGGTCCATTGTGGACATAGTGTCCGAGTGGACGGACGGGGTGCCGCGCCGGGCGCCGGGGTTCCGGGTGGTGGCTTACCCTTCGGCCCGCGGCTGCGCGGCAACCTACTTCCCGGAGGCGAACGTACTCGTCCCGCTCGACTCCACTGCGGCAGGTTCGAACACCCCCACCTCCAAGTCCGTCATCGTGCGCCTGGAGCCCGTCGCCCCAGCCCAGCCTTGAGCGCGCCCGCGGTAGCGCCGGCGCGCCTGGACCGGCAACGGCACGCGGAAATCGCCCTCGGGTTCGCCGGGTTCATCCTGATCGGCCTCGGCGGCGGTGCCGGCGGGGTTCTGCTGCCGGCCCAGCTCGCCGAGTACCGGGTGAGCAGGTCCGTCATCGGGCTGCTGTTCTTCGCCTTCTCCACCGGGTACGTGCTGGCCGGGGCGGCGAACGGCTGGCTACTGCGCCGGGCCGGGCCGCGCGGCGACCTCGCCCTCGGCGCGGCACTGTTCTGTGCCGCCACGCTGGGCTGCGCCATCCGCCCGGCGTACGGCGTGCTGCTCGCGCTGACCGTGGTCTTCGGGTTCGGCACCGGGGTGATCGACGCGGGACTCAACGCGTACCTCGCCGTACTGCCGCGCAGTGCGATGCTGTTGAACCTGCTGCACGCGTTCTACGGCGTCGGCGCGCTGATCGGCCCGGTGCTCGCCGCCGGGATGCTCACCCGCGGGCTGTCCTGGGGCGCGGTGTACCTGGTCTTCGCGGTTGCCGGGCTGCCGCTGGTGGCCGGATTCGCGCTGCGCTACCCGAGCGCGTTCCACGTGGATCCGCCGGCTTCATCGCACGCCGCTGAACCCCGGTCGTCCGTACTCGGTGCCGCGCTGCGACACCCGGCTGTACTGCTCAGCGCGCTGTTCCTCGCAGTCTACGTGGGCGTCGAGGTCAGCCTCGGCAACTGGGCGTACAGCTTTCTGGTACTCGACCGAGGGCAGGGCTACCTGCTCGCCGGCTGGGTGGTCAGTGGGTTCTGGCTCGGCCTCACCCTCGGCCGCTTCGTGTTGAACGCGATCGCCGAGCGGCTCGGGATCGGGCCGGTCGGCCTCACCTACGGCTGCCTCGCCGGGATCCTCGGTGCCTCCGTACTGGTCTGGCTGGTGCCCGGCACGGTTGTGGCCGTCGGCGGCTTCGTACTGCTCGGCGCGTTCCTCGGCCCGATCTTCCCGCTCACCATCGCGGTACTACCCCGGCTGACGCCGGGCTGGTTGGCGCCGACCGCGATCGGTGTGCTCGTCGGCGTCAGCGTGATCGGTGCGGCGGTCTTCCCGTGGCTCGCCGGCACGATCGCTGAGCACGCCGGGCTGGTGTCGTTGCTGCCGTTCTGCGCCGTCCTCACCGCGTTACTGGTGGTCAACTGGTGGCGCATCGCCCGCCGGCTGCGCACCTGACCCGTCGTCGGCGCGCGGCCAGGCGTTCGCGAGGTCGGTGAGCGTACGGGCCGCCGCGGCCGGGTCACCACCGCGCCCCACCGCCACGCCCAGCAGGTACGCCCCGAGCGGCGCGGCCGGGCGGAGCACCTGGTGCGCCACGTCCCGGGCGACGTCCAGCACCGCCTGCCGGTCCACGGTGGCCGGATCGATCCCGAGTGCCGCGCAGGCCGCCGCGGTCCAGTCGTCCAAGGCGTTCATGTACGTCCCTCCGCTTGCCGCATGTCGTACTCCGTGTCGATGTCGTACCACGGCGGGGTCCCCTCGTCGGTCCATGCCACCTCGGCCACCCGCAGCCCGCTCACCAACCGACCGACCGGGAGTCCGGCCGGCGCACCGAGCGCGACGAATCGTACCCGCAGCGCCTCGACCCGCCATACCCCGCAGAGCAGCTGCCGGCGGCCCGCCCCGTCCACGAAGACCGCACCGTCCATCGTGGACGCTGCTGTGCCCAGTGCGGTCACCGCGCCCTCGGTCAGGAACGGGAGGTCTGCGGCGAGCAGCGCAACATACTCAATACCGCCGGGCAGGAGGCCGATGCCGGCGGCGGTCGCGGCGACCGGTCCACCTCCCGGCGGCTCCTCACGGGTCAGCAGTACGCCGGCCGGAAGGATCGGTGCCAGCGCGTCTGGACCGACCACGATCCGCGGTCGCGCCGCGGCGACCGCGGCCAGTACCCGGGCCAGCATCGGAGTGCCGCGGACCGCAAGCGTAGGCTTCGCCGGCCCGCCCAGCCGCTTGCCGGCTCCGCCGGCGAGTACGACGGCCGCGAAGTCCACGACGTTCAGGCTAGCCGGCCGACCACCGTTGGCGGGGTCGTGCGGCACCATGGGTGGATGGGACGGGTGATGGACCGGCGCACGGTCGTACGGATCGACGGTGCGAACGGACCGGTCAAGCGGATGGATACGCTCGCCGCGGAGGAGCCGCTGGAGATCCGGGTCGGGCCGGCCGGCCTGCCCCGCAACCCGCTCGCGGTGACCATGCGTACCCCCGGCGACGACCTCGATCTGGCCATCGGCTTCCTGCTCACCGAGGGCATCATCCGCACCGCCGGAGATGTGCTGACCGCCCAGCTGTGTGCCGGTACGGACACGCCGAACACGTACAACGTCGTGGACGTGACGCTCGACCCGAACGTCCCGCCGCCGCTGACCGACCCGGTACGCAACTTTTACACCACGTCGTCGTGCGGCGTGTGCGGCAAGGCGAGCATCGAGTCGGTGCGGACCCGCTCCCAGTTCGCGGTCGGCGACGACCCGGCGATCGTGCCGGCGCACACCCTGTCCGCCCTGCCGGACACCCTGCGGGCCGCGCAGCGAACCTTCGACCGTACCGGCGGGCTGCACGCCGCGGGTCTGTTCACAGTGGACGGTGAACTGACCACGATCCGGGAGGACGTCG
>DASRRF010000512.1:0-1855 GCA_035695905.1 Micromonosporaceae bacterium
ACGCCGTGATGACGCCGTTGTATCCGGTGTTCCGCAGGCTGCTGCCCAACCAGGTGACCACAACGGAACAGATCGGCCGGGCGATGATCGCGGTAGCCCGGCACGGCGCGACCACGCACATCCTGGCGACGCAGGACATTAACGCACTCTGAGCAGCGCTCAGGCGTAGAGCCGCTTGTCGTACTCCGGGCCGTAGTAGCGCTCGAGTTCGGCCAGTGTCTCGGGCATCTCGATGGTGTCCTTGTGGATGCACGCGATCGACGGCAGCGCGGCCGGATCCGGCCAGGTCTCCGCGCGCCACAACCCGGCGCGCTTGAACGCCTTGGCGCAGTGGAAGAAGACCTGTTCGATCTCGACGAGGAGGGCGAGTGCCGGCCGGTGTCCGCTGACCACCATCTCGTCGAAGAACGGCGCCTCGCGCACCAGCCGGGCCCGCCCGTTGACCCGCAGCGTCTCGTGCCGGCCGGGCACCAGGAACAACAGCCCGACGTGCGGGTTGCGCAGTACGTTCAGGAAACCGTCGGCACGCCGATTCCCGGGCCGATCCGGGATCGCCAGCGTGGTGTCGTCGAGCACGTGCACAAAGCCGGCCGGATCGCCTTTGGGAGACACGTCACAGGTGCCGTCGGCCCCGGCCGTGGCGAGCAGGCAGAACGGTGAACGCGCGATCCAGGCCCGGTCGTGCGCGTGCAGGACCGAGCGCTCCTTCCTGACCGCCCGATCCAGCGGAGTCCCGAGCAGCTCGCGTAGTTCGTCCTCGGAGGTCACCTCGGTGATGGACATACCCCGAGACTAGGTCGACGCGTAAACCGCTGTCACCCCGGCCAGCCAGGGGGCGTACGCGCCCGGCTGGGCGGCCACATCGGCGGCCAGCGCGTCCGGCATGACCCACCGCACATCGGCAACCTCGGCAGGATCCGGCAGGAATACCGCATCCGGCGACACCCGGCCGAGCAGCACGTGGTCGTACTCGTGCTCGACCCGCCCGGTGGCCGGATCCTCGGCGCGGTAGGCGTACACCCCGATCTCGGCCAACCTCACCGTACCAACGCCCAGCTCCTCGATCAGCCGTTGCGCGCCCGCCTCGGCCACGGATTGCCCCGGCGCCGGATGGCCGCAGCACGCGTTCGCCCAGCGCAGCGGGAACCTGGTCTTCGCCGCGCCGCGTCGCTGTAGCAGCAGCCGGCCGGCCGGATCCACCAGCAGCACCGAGAACGCCCGGTGCAACCGGCCGGGTTGACGATGCGCTTCCTCCACAGTGGAGCTACCGGTCGGCCGGCCGGCGTCGTCAACGAGCTCGACCAGCGCCTGCTCACGGTTCATGAGCGGCCGCCGGTGATCCGGGCCGCGGCAAGCTTGCCCGAGATGAGCACCATCGGCACTCCAACTCCGGGTTGCGTGCCGGACCCCACGAAGACCACATTGGACAGTCCGGGGTGGAGGTTGCCGGGGCGGAACGGTCCGGTCTGGGTGAGCGTGTGTGCCGCCGCGAACGGCGTACCGGCCGCCAATCCCGCTTGCGCCCAGTCCGCCGGGGTGACCGTACGGATGACCTCGGCGCCGGCGCCGAACCCGGTATAGCCACGCGCTTCCAACACCCCGACCAACTCCTCGGTGTACCGGGCGGCCAGCCCGCCACGCCAGTCCAACGAGGCGGTGGCGAGGTTGGGCACGGGCGCGAGCACGTAATACGCCTGCCGGCCCGGCGGCGCGAGCGAATCGTCGGTACGACTCGGGTTCGTCACCAACAGCGAAGGATCGCTCATCAACCGGCCCTGCTGGATCACCTCGTCGAACGTGACCTGCCACGACCGTCCAAAGTGGATATTGTGGTGCGCGATTTCGCCGTACCATT
>DASRRF010000513.1:0-2039 GCA_035695905.1 Micromonosporaceae bacterium
GGTCGTGACGGACGGCACTGCCGTGCTCGGCCTGGGTGACATCGGCGCCAAGGCTGCCCTGCCCGTCATGGAGGGCAAGGCCATGCTGTTCAAGCACTTCGGCGGCGTGGACGCGGTGCCGATCTGCCTGGACACCCAGGACGTCGACGAGATCGTCGCGGTGGTGACCGCGCTGGCCCCGTCGTTCGGCGGGATCAACCTGGAGGACATCGCCTCGCCCCGGTGCTTCGAGATCGAGCGCCGGCTGGACGAGGCGCTGCCGATCCCGGTCTTCCATGACGACCAGCACGGTACGGCGATCGTGGTGCTCGCCGCGCTGCGCAACGCGGCCGCCGTCCTGGACCGCAAGCTCGCCACGCTGCGCGTGGTGCTCTGCGGCGCGGGCGCGGCCGGGATCGCGGTCAGCCGGATGCTGATCGCCGGCGGGGTGAGCGCCGCCGACCTCGTGGTGTGCGACTCGCGCGGCATTATCCACAGTGGACGTTCGGGGCTCAACGCGCAGAAGGCCGAGCTGGCCACGCTGACCAACCTGAGCGGCCGGACCGGCTCGATCGCCGAGGCGCTGTCCGGCGCGGACGTGCTCATCGGGGTGTCCGGCGGGACCATCGACGAGGCGGCGCTGGCCGGCATGGCGCCGGGCGGGATCATCTTCGCGCTGGCCAACCCGACGCCCGAGGTACATCCGTCGGTGGCCACCCGGTACGCCGCGGTCGTCGCGACCGGCCGTAGCGATTTCCCCAACCAGATCAACAATGTGCTCGCGTTTCCCGGGGTGTTCCGCGGCGCGCTGGACGCCGGTGCGCAGCGGATCACCCAGGAGATGAAGGTCGCCGCGGCCGCCGCGATCGCCTCGGTGGTCGCCGACGACCTGCGCCCGGACCAGATCGTGCCGAGCGCGTTGGACCCGCGGGTCGCTCCGGCGGTCGCCGCGGCGGTAGCGCAGGCAACGGTCGGGTAGGTTGCCGGCATGCGTGCCGCGTACGCCTCCGCCATCAACCCGGCCGAACCGCTGGCCGGGTTGACCGTCGGCGAGTTGCCCGAGCCCACCGCGCCGGACGGCTGGGTCACCGTCGCCGTCACGGCCAGCTCGCTCAACCACCACGACCTCTGGTCGCTGCGCGGGGTCGGGCTGGGCGCCGAGGCGCTGCCCATGATCCTGGGCTGCGACGCGGCCGGCGTTGACCCGGACGGCGCCGAGGTCATCGTGCACGCGGTGGTCGACGATCCGCCCGACCCGCGGGGCTTCTCGCTGCTCTCCGAGCACTTTCCGGGCACGCACGCCGAACGGGTGGCCGTCCCGCGCGGCAATCTCGTACCCAAGCCGTCGCAGCTGTCCTGGGCGGAGGCCGCATGCCTGCCGACGGCCTGGCTCACCGCGTACCACATGCTGACCGCGAGAGGACGGGTGGCCGACGGCCACGCCGTGCTGGTGCAGGGCGCCGGTGGGGGAGTCGCCACGGCCGCCGTCGTGCTTGCGGTCGCGATGGGCAAGCGGGTGTACGCAACGAGCCGCGACGCCGGCAAGCGGGAACGGATCGCCGCGCTCGGCGCCATCGCGGTGGAGCCCGGCGCCCGGCTGCCGGAGCGGGTCGACGTGGTGATCGAGACGGTCGGCGCGGCCACCTTCGACCACTCGTTGAAGTGTGCCGCGCCCGGCGCCCGGATCGTGGTCTCCGGCGCGACCTCCGGCCCCGAGGCGACCGTCAACCTGCGCCGGGTCTTCGCGCTGCAGCTGGAGATCCTCGGCTCGACCATGGGTACCGCCGCGGAGTTGGCCGAGTTGGCCGCGTTGTGCGTACGCACCGGAGTGCGCCCGGTGGTGGACAGCGTCTACCCGCTGGACCGGGCCCGGGAGGCGTTCGCCCGGCTCGAGTCCGGCACTGTTTTCGGAAAGATCGTCCTGACCCACTGAGCACGGCCCGCGCGGCGAAGCCGCGCCAGCTAGAAGTGTGAGTCTAGGCTGCCGGCCTTGGCCACGTCGCGGGTCAGCCGGGCTTTCGCCGCGGGGTCGCCGTACAGGGTGAACCGCAGGAAGTCGA
>DASRRF010000514.1:0-4482 GCA_035695905.1 Micromonosporaceae bacterium
AACGCGTTCCTCGCGGCCGAGGTGCACATCGTCGGCAGGCGGCGGTGGAATCGCCGGGGTGCCATGGTGACCGACCGCTACCAGCACATCCGGTACCACCCGGGTGTCGAGGAGTTCCTGGCCTGGTCCGAGGCTGCCGAGCTGTCCATCGTCGGCATCGACAACCTGCCCGGCAGCCGGGCGCTGGAGTCGGCCGTACTGCCCCGCCGATGCGTACTGCTGTTCGGCCAGGAGGGGCCGGGCCTGTCCGCCGCCGCCCGTACGGCCTGTGCCGAGGTACTGCACATCGCCCAGTACGGCTCAACCCGCTCGATCAACGCGGGTGTGGCGAGTGGAATTGCGATGCACGCATGGATTCGTACGCACGCGGCTTGACGCGGCGTACCGGACAAAGCAACGTGGTTATGTGAGCGTGGCGACGAGCTGCCCGAGGTGCGGCGGTCCGGTCCGTCCGCCGGACCTGATGCACGGGGACTGGCGTTGTGACCGGTGTGGCCCGGTTCCGCCCTGGCACGTCGCGCAGCACATCTCCCAGGAGATCGTCGAGGTCGCCATCGCGCAGGCCAAACACGGGGCTCGCGCCGTACCGCTGTGGTGTTTGTGGCCGCTGCCGCCGGGCTGGACGGTGACCGGGGTGGGCTGGGCCGGAGACGACCGGGACGGGGTGTGCGCGACCGCGGTGGCGTGCAGCGGCCCGTCGCCGATCGGGGAGGGGCCGGCGGACGTCGTGCTGATCGCCGAGGAGCCGGGTGTGGGGCTGGGCCAGCGTTTCGCCGGGCTGTCCGGACTGGACCCCGGTCCGTACCTCGCCGACGCGCTGGAGAAGACCGCGGCGCACGCCAAGGTGAAGGTTGGCGGACACCCGACCGGGCTGTGGGCGGTCGCGGCGCGTGACGACCGCAGCGCGTACGTCGGTGAGGCGATGGGTTTGTGGCTATATGCGGTGGCTTGGCCGGCGAGCGCGGGCTACCTACTTGCGGAAGACGTCGTGTTGCATGACCTAACGGACTGGTTGCCGACCGAGTTGGTGTACGGTGCTCCATCGCCGTACCTTCACGGGGAGG
Organism: Micromonosporaceae bacterium; assembly: GCA_035695905.1. Lineage (GTDB taxonomy): Bacteria > Actinomycetota > Actinomycetes > Mycobacteriales > Micromonosporaceae > EFPC-2. The sequence continues at coordinate 1,065 of DASRRF010000514.1, forward strand.
CCTGAACCGGGGCATAACCGGGCGAGGCTCGCCGGGATGGTGTTTGGCGCATTGATTCACCGAAAGACGTACGACTGATACTCTGAGTATCGCCGCGGCGGACAGTCCGGCGCCGTGGGGAGGGGGATGGCCCGCAATGGTCAAGAAGTTCCTCACCTGGGGCGGAATAGCGTTCCTGATCTTCTTCGTGGCGTACCGGCCCGATGCGGCCGCCAACGTGTTCAAGTCGCTGGGTGGCGGTCTGGTCGACATCGCCCAGGGCTTCGGTGACTTCTTCACCGGCCTCGTCTCCTGAGTGGCATGGGCAGCCCGCCTGACCAGGCCCCCGGGCCGCCGGAGTCGGGATCTCCCAGAGGACAGGAGCGGGACACCGAACGGATTCCGCGCGTCCCGAGCGGCCCGTTCTTCGGCTCCGCGAGCGTCGGCGACTACCCTCAGGCCGGCGACTACACCCCGCCGGACATCGGGGACGAGGAGCTGGCCGGGCTTGAGGAGATCGGCGGCATCCCGCTCGGTCAGCGCCGGGTGCTGCCGCTGGAGGACGAGCCGAGCGGGGTGGTCTCGCGCTATCTCTTCCCTACGGAGCGTTACCGTGGTGAGTGGAAGCGCCACTGGATCCATCTCGTACCACAACTGCTCATCGGCACGCTGGCCACGTTCGCCCTCGGCTACGTCTCCGGGTTCCTCGCCAAGCACAACGCGCAGGGCATGACCTCGGTCGGGATCCTGGTCTGGATCGGGATCATGGGCTGGGTCGCCTGGCGGGTGGCGGACTGGTATTTCGACCGGTTCATCCTGACCAACAAGCGGGTCATGGTGGTCGCCGGCATCATCACCCGGCGGGTTGCGATGATGCCACTACTGCGAGTAACCGATATGAAGTACGAGCAGTCGCCGATCGGCCGGATGCTCAACTACGGCACGTTCGTTCTCGAGTCCGCCGGCCAGGAGCAGGCGCTGCGCGAGGTCAACCACCTGCCCAACCCGAACGAGCTCTACCTGCGGGTGGTCGAGGAGATGTACGAACCTCAGGCGGTTGAGGCGCGGCTGGGCCGCACCGCCGAAGAGGTCAAGGCGGACGACGGAGCCTGAACCGCGATCATCTTGTATAGGCTGGCCACCGTTATCGCGCTTGGGGAGGGCGACAGGTGGCGGCGAGGCCTTCCATCGAGGATGAGTTCCGCGAGTTCGTCGCGGCTCGTTCCGCTGCTCTCCTGCGCACCGCGTACCTGCTCGCCGGGGACTGGGCCACCGCCGAGGACCTGTTGCAGACGGCGCTGACCAAGACGTACCTGGCCTGGAAGCGGCTCGGCGAGATCGAGGCGGTTGAGCCGTACGCCCGGCGGGTGCTGGTCAACACCGCGACCAGCTGGTGGCGGCGGCGCTGGCACGGCGAGCGCCCGACCGAGGTGCTGCCCGAACGGGCCATCCCGGACGGCCACGACGCCCGGCTGGAGCGCGACGCGCTGTGGCGGCACGTGCAGACGTTGCCGGCCCGGCAGCGCGCCGTACTCGTGCTCCGGTTCTACGAGGACCTGTCCGAGGCGCAGACCGCGCAGCTGCTCGGCGTCTCGGTGGGTACGATCAAGAGCCAATGCTCGCGGGCGCTGAGCTCGCTGCGGCAGCGGCTGGCCGAGGCCGGGATGGAACCGGTGGTACGGCGTGCCGCCGGGATCGCCGAAGCTGCCGCCCCGCCTACCTTGCCTACTTTGCCCAGGCCGCGCGCTAAGCCCGAGCCACCGCAGGACCTCGGGCCCTTGCTGGCGCCGGTACCGACGGAAGGGCGGGTGAGCCATGCGTGAGACTGACAACTTCCGGCCGGGCCAGCCGCGTCCATTCGGCGTGGGTGCGCTGGAGCAGACCGTCCGGCGCGGCTTGGCCCAGGTGGCCGAGGCCGTGCCGGCGATGCGCGGCGACCTGGCCGGCCGGGCGATCGCCCAGGTCCGGCGGATCCGCCGGTGGCAGACGGTCGGCGGGGTGCTGACCGTGGCCGTGGCGACCCTGGTGGCCGGTGGCGGTGCGGCGGCGCTCCGCGACCACAGTACGGGCACGCTGGCGATCAGCCCCGGCCTGCTGGACACCCCGGAGTCGGCGACCCCGACCGGCGAACCGGATCTGGTGGCCGAGGGGGTGATCCCGTCCCTGGCGCCGATGGCCGCGGTACGGCAGCCGGTCGACGTGCTCGCCGGGAAAACGTTGTTCACGGTGACCGGCGCCAGGATCGACGTCACCGCGGTCGGCGAGGTCAGCGCGGGCTACCGCACCGACGGCGGCTGGTTGCTGGTCGGTGGCACCGTCACCCCGACCAGCCCGCCCCCGGGCGGCGCCGCGGTCCGCCAGTCGCTCTGGTACGCCTCGGCGTCCGGTGCGCCGCGGCTGCTGCGCGACGGCGTACAGGGGGTCGTGGTGGACCCGACCGGGAGCAGGGTGGCCTGGCGCGACACCACCCAGCTGACCTCGGTTCCGGTTGCCGACGGTGTGCTCGGCCAGCCGGTGCGTACCAAGGTGGCGGCGGATGTGGTCCCGGTCGGCTTCCTCGGCCGGGCGGTACGGCTGGCCCGCAACCAGACCGGCGTCGGGCTGGTCGGGCAGGACCTGTGGGATCCGGCCGCCGGTACGTACGCCCCGGCGTGGAACAACGACGCCGCGGCCGTGTACGGCGTGCTGCCCGGTGGCCACTCGCTGGTCGGGCAGGTCATCGCGAACTCGGCGAGCAAGGAACGATGTCTCGCGTTGCTGAGCGCCGACCATCTGAAGGCCACCAAGACGGCGTGCGGGCTGCGCCTCACCCCGCAGGCGCGCGGCTGGGTGTCGCCGGGCGGGCGCTGGCTCGTCGCCGAGGCGGGTACCGGGGGCAACGCGGAGTCCGTACTCATCGATCTGTCCACGGTCTTCGCCGGCCCACCGCACGTGGTCAGTGTGGATGTGTCGCCGACCGGCGCCGCGGCCTGGGAGGACGCCGACACGATGGTCCGCGGGATCGGTGGCGTACTGCACCGGCTCCGGCTGGACGTGCTGTGGGACGGCGCGAACGGGATCGATGAGATCGCGGTTGCCGGCGTACGGACCGACGCCAAGCTGCTTGTGCTGGCCCGGCCGACCGGGTAGCGCCGGCCGGCCCGGTAGCCTCGGCCGGTGCGCATCGATCTGCACACCCACTCCACCGCCAGCGACGGCACGCTGACCCCGGCCGAACTGATGCCGGCGGCCGCGGCCGCCGGGCTGGACGTCGTTGCGCTGACCGATCACGACACGACCGCGGGATGGGCGCCGGCCACCGAGGCGCTGCCGGCCGGGCTCACCCTGGTCCCCGGCGCCGAGCTGTCCTGCCGCTGGTACGGCGAGTCCCCGGCGATCCCGCTGCATCTGCTCGCGTACCTCTTCGATCCGGAGAATGCGCGACTGGGCACGGAGCTGG
>DASRRF010000515.1:0-2578 GCA_035695905.1 Micromonosporaceae bacterium
CCACCTTCCCTACAACGGGATATTACCGTGCTTCTTCGGGGGGATGGTCTCCCGCTTGGTACGCAAGGCCCGCAGCGCCCGGACCAACTGGGTACGCGTCTGCGACGGGGCGATCACCGCGTCGACGTACCCCCGTTCCGCGGCGATGTACGGGTTGGCGAGCGCGTTCTCGTACTCGCCGACCAGCTGGGCGCGTACCGCCGCGGGATCGTCCGCGTCACGCAGCTCGGAGCGGTAAAGGATGTTCACCGCACCCTGCGCGCCCATCACCGCGATCTGCGCGGTCGGCCAGGCGAAGTTCACGTCCGCGCCGAGGTGCTTGGAGCCCATCACGTCGTACGCCCCGCCGTATGCCTTGCGGGTGATGACGGTGACCTTCGCGACGGTGGCTTCGGCGTACGCGTACAGCAGTTTCGCCCCGCGCCGGATGATGCCGCCCCACTCCTGTCCGGTGCCGGGCAGGAACCCGGGAACGTCCACAAAGGTCACGATCGGTACCCCGAATGCGTCACAGGTACGCACGAAGCGAGCCGCCTTCTCCGACGCACCGATGTCCAGGCAGCCGGCGAAGTGCATCGGCTGGTTCGCCACCACGCCGACCGGGCGGCCCTCGATCCGCCCGAAACCCACCACGATGTTCTGCGCGTACAGCTGCATGATTTCCAGGAACTCACCGTCGTCCAGGACGTGCTCGATGACCCGGTGGATGTCGTACGGCTGGTTCGCCGAGTCCGGGATCAGCGAATCCAACTCCCTGTCCTCATCGGACACCGCGAGGTCGGCCTCGGTGGGGAAGGCCGGCGGCTCGTCCAGGTTGTTGCTGGGCAGATACGACAACAGCGCCTTGACGTATTCGATCGCGTCGGATTCGTCGGCGGCGAGATAGTGCGCGTTGCCGGACTTCGTATTGTGCGTGCGCGCGCCGCCGAGCTCTTCAAAACCGACATCCTCCCCGGTGACGGTTTTGATGACATCCGGGCCGGTGATGAACATGTGTGATGTCTGATCCACCATCACGGTGAAGTCGGTGACCGCGGGGGAGTAGACGGCCCCGCCGGCGCACGGCCCCATGATGAGCGAGATCTGCGGGATAACCCCGGATGCGCGCACGTTGCGGAAGAAGATTTCGCCGTAGAGTCCGAGAGACACCACGCCTTCCTGGATCCGCGCGCCGCCGGAGTCGTTGATCCCGACCACCGGGCAACCGATCTTCATCGCGAGATCCATCACCTTCACGATCTTCTCGCCGAACACCTCACCGAGCGAGCCACCGAACACCGTGAAGTCCTGGGCGAACACGCAGACCTGGCGCCCGTCAACGGTGCCGTATCCGGTGACCACGCCGTCCCCGTACGGCCGGTTCTGCGGCAGGTCGAAGTTGGCCGAGCGGTGCCGGGCCAGCTCGTCCAGCTCCACAAAGGAATCCGGGTCGAGGAGCAGCTCGATCCGCTCCCGGGCGGTCTTCTTGCCCCGGGTGTGCTGCTTCTCGATGGCCCGGGCGGAGCCGGCGTGAGCCGCCTCGTCGATGCGGCGTTCCAGGTCGGCGAGCTTGCCAGCGGTGGTGTGCACCCGGCGATCGTAGCCAAGCGGCGGCCGGGGCCGGCGAGGGCGTTTCGTACCGATTGTTCCCTTCGTTGTATCGGCGTGACGCTCCTCGGGGTCGCGCTGTTCGTCGGCGGCGCACTGGTCCTCGTGACGTATCGGCGCTGGGTACGCACGGCCGAGCCGGACGACGCGAGGCCCCCGGCCCGGCGGGCAACCCACCACCCGGTGGTACGCATCCCGCGCGGGCGCCCCCGGCCCCGGCCGAGGCCAAGCCCGCGGCCCTACAAAGATGGGCGGCCCTACCAAAGATAGGCTGTGCGGCATGCCGGGTTCGCCGTACACCGACCTGGATCGGCCGCCGTTGCAGGCCGCCGGGCTGCGCCGGGCGTTGCTCGTACCCGGGGGATTGTGGACCGCCCTGGAGCTGCACGCCGAGACGGCCTCGACCAACGCGGACGCCGCGGCCGCGGCGCGCCGGGGTGCCCCGGAAGGGCTGATCGTGGTCGCCGAACGGCAGACCGCCGGCCGCGGCCGGCTGGGGCGGCGCTGGGAGTCACCCGCGCGCGCCGGTCTTGCGGTGAGCGTGCTGCTCCGGCCGGGGCTGGCCGGGATTCCCGCGAAGCGGTACGGCTGGCTGCCGCTGCTCGCCGGCTTGGCACTGGCCGAGACCGTGGTCCGGCTCGGCGAGGTGGACGCGAGCGTGAAGTGGCCGAACGACGTACTCGTCGGTGACCGGAAATGCGGTGGCATCCTGGCCGAGGTGGTCGGCCCGGCGCTTCCGGGAGGCGACGCGGTGGTGATCGGCATAGGGCTCAACGTGAGCGTGCGGGTCGGCGAGCTGCCCGACCCCGAGGCCACCTCGCTGCAGCTCGCCGGCGCGGAGTGCACCGACCGGGAACCGCTGCTGCGCGCGCTGTTGCGGGCGTTGGCCAGCTGGTACCTGCGCTGGCGTGAGGCGGCCGGCGATCCCGAGTCCAGCCGGCTGCGCGCGGAGTACCTGGCGTCGTGCGGCACGCTGGACCGCGAGGTCCGG
>DASRRF010000516.1:0-3908 GCA_035695905.1 Micromonosporaceae bacterium
GCCGGGCTGACCGACCTGGTCCTCGTGACCCGGGACGGGCTGCTCACCCGCGAACTGGTGATCGTCCCGTACGCCCGGATCCAGAGCGTACGGGTGGTCCAGGGGCCGATCCAGCGCCGGCTGCGGCTGGCCAGCGTGCACGCGGACACCGCCGGTGCGCTGCACGCCGTGGCTCACCACCGCGATCAGGCCGAGGCGTGGCAGCTCGCCGCGGTGCTGGCCGACCGCGCGCACGCCGCGCGGCTGCGGCCAGCTACGCCGCCGCCGCTATAGACGTTGGCCTATCCACTCGAAATCGCCGCCCGGGCATTCAGATAGATAGGCCAACGTCTATGTCAGGCCGGCGGAGCCGCCACCAGCGCCGGTAGCACCTCGCTGATCGGTTCGCGGAACACCGCGTCCGCCTGATCGTCGTACGGCGTGGGCTGCGCGTTGACGATCACGACGCGGGCACCGGCCGCCGCCGCGACCTCCACGAGGCTGGCCACCGGATGCACGGTCAGCGAGGTACCGACGGCGAGGAACGCCTCACACGCGGCGGCCGCGGCCAGCGCCCGGCGGATCGTCACCGGATCCAGCGCCTGGCCGAACGAGATCGTCGCCGATTTGAGGATGCCGCCGCAGTCCAGGCAGGCCGGATCGGGCTCGCCGGCGTCCACCCGGTCCAGCGCCGCATGCATCGTGGTCCGGTCCGCACAGTCCAGGCAGACGACCTCGAAGGCGGTGCCGTGCACCTCGATCACCCGATCCGGGTCGGAACCGGCCTGCTCGTGCAGGCCGTCGATGTTCTGCGTGACGATCGCGTGCAGCCGGCCGGTGCGCTCCAGCGCGACCAGCGCCTCGTGCCCGCGGTTGGGCAGGGCTCGCCAGGCCGGGTGGTCTCGCCGGGTCCGCCAGGCTCGCCGGCGCACCTCGGGGTCGGTCAGGTACGCGTCGATCGTGGCCAACCGGGCGGCCTCCGGATCCCTGGTCCAGACGCCGTTCGGGCCGCGGAAGTCCGGGATGCCGGAGTCGGTGGAGATTCCGGCACCGGTGAGGACGGTGATCCGCCGCGCGCCGGCCAACCAACCGGCCACCTCCGTCAGCGGCGTCATCATCCGACCCTAACTCCCGCGGCGTCGTAGGCTCGGGGTATGGAGCTGCAGGCGGGCCTGGTCGCCCGGGTCGAGCTCACCGTGACCGACGCCGATACCGCGCAGGCGCTCGGTTCCGGCGACGTGCCCGTGCTCGGTACGCCGCGGGTGCTGGCGCTGGCCGAGGCGGCCACCGTCGCGGCGACCGCGGCACACCTCGACCCGGGCTGGACCACCGTCGGTACCCGGGTCGACCTGGCGCACAGGGCACCGACACCGGTCGGCCGCACGGTTGTCGCCGAAGCCACACTGACCAAAGTGGACGGTCGGCGGCTGCTCTTCGAGATCGTCGTGCGGGACGGTGACGCGGTGTCCGCGGACGGTCGGGTCGAGCGGGTACTGGTGGACCGGCACACGTTTCTGGACAAGGCGTTCGGTGGCTGACTTCAACGAGCTCGGCGCGGGCGTCTTCGTCCTGCGGTACCCGGTGCTGGACGTCAACGTGACGCTGGTCGTCGGCGACGGCGCGGCGCTCGTGGTGGACACCCTGTCCACGAGCGCGCAGGCGGCCGAGCTCGCCGCGGCGATCCGGCGGCTGACTCCGTACCCATGGATTGTGGTTAACACCCACCATCATTTCGACCACTGCTTCGGCAACGCGACCCTGGCCGGCAACCCGGCATGCGCGATCTGGGGGCATGAGGAGGCCGCGGCGCAGTTGCGCGATCGCACGGCCACCTTACAACGGGAGTGGTACGAGGAATGGGCGCCGATCTCCCCCGAACTCGCCAGCGGGTTGGCGGCGGTGACCGTGCTCCCGCCGAACCGGACCGTCCACATTGAGTCCACACTGGACGTTGGCGGCCGGGCGGTGGTGCTGCGCCATCTGGGGCGCGGGCATACCGCCGGCGATCTCCTGGTGCACGTGCCCGATGCGGACCTGGTGGTCGCCGGTGACCTGGTCGAGGAGAGCGGCCCGCCGCAGTTCGGCGACGCGTACCCGCTGGAGTGGCCGGAGACGCTGGCCGCCCTGCTGCCGCGGCTGAGCCCGGCGACCGTGGTGGTACCCGGGCACGGGGCGGCGGTGGACCTCGCGTTCGTCCGGGAGCAGCACGCCGAACTCGCCGCGCTGGCCTGGTTGATCCGGGACGGGCACGCGGACGGCGCAACGCCGGAGAAGGTGGCGGCGGGATCACCATTCGGCGCCGACGCCTCGCTGACCGCGGTACGCCGGGGGTACGCGGAGCTGGCCGGCCGGACCTAGTCAGCCGGTCGGGGCTCGCCGCCGTGGACGCAGCGTCAGCAGGCAACCCGCGACACCGACCGCGACGAAGCCGGCCCCAATCAGCGCCCAGCCGGCGGTATGGAGGACGGCCACCGCGATGAGAAACAGGCCGGCTCCGCTGAGCGCGCCGAACATTGTCGGTAGCTCCGGCGAGAGTCGTGCCGCGATCCACACCGCGGCGATGGCCAGCGGCGCCACAAAGAGCCCGATCGACAGGGCGGAGGCGGCCGAGCCCGCCGCGAGAAGCCCGGCAACCGCCCAGGCGAGGAAGCCGACCGTCGCCGATCGACCTCCACGCCTACCTGCATGGGCGCGGCGGGCGACGATGACCTGCCAGCTGGCCACGGCCAGGAGAATCGCCACGAATGCCAGCACCATATCGACCTCGCTCAGGTAACCCGAACCAGCTTCCAATGATCCCACAGCGGTGCGCAGCCACCATTTCCTGAGTGGCTCACCGTGCCTACCGAACCGGCGAATCCGCCGTCAAACCAACCGGCCACCGCTATGTCCCGGTAGTGGCTGTACACGGTGTTCGGCCAGCAGAAGCCGGTGTTCTTGTAGTCGGCGTTCGACCGTACCCAGACATAGTCGCATGTCCGGGTGATCCATGAGCCATTGTTGTACGGCGGTTCCCAACCGGTTCCGGACCGCCAGAAATAGTTCACCGAACCGGCGCCCGATTGGGTACAGCCGTAGTTCCACGACCAGGAAACATTCGTTTGGACCGAATTGACGGTCAGGTTGATGATGTCCGTCTGCCACGCCTTTTCGTAGCCGCTCCCAGATCCTGAGTAACTGAGTGGCTGCACGCCTGGGCTTTGTGGCGCCTTGCCGGTGGCCCGGGCCGGGTCGGATACCGCCGACAACGTCGTTCCGTCGGCGTCCGCCGTGCTTGTTTCTTGAGGCGTACCAGTCTCGTAGATGGACGTACAGTTCGTCAGGTCGATGCCGATCTGCCGTAGCTCGATAGCTTGCTGGCCGGGCTGCAGCCGCAGGGTGTCCGGCGGGGTGAAGTCACAGCCGCCGGCCGCGTTATGCGCACCTTGTACCAGCTGTGTGGTGCTGTTTGCCAGCATGGGCAAGGTCTCGGCGGCGGGTCTGAGCATCGTTGATCCCGGGTTCGGCGCGGCACCGGCGTTCACCGGGATTGCCACCAGGGCGCCGGCAGCCAGTACCAGCACCAGCGTCAGTCGTCGGGTTGCTCTCACGATTTGGCCTCCTCAATGGCCATTAATAAGCGTGCACGAATGACGCGAGCGCCTATTATGAATAAGGCATCGCGTCGCGGTTCTGCTCAGCACTTACCGGCACACGGACCAGGCGTCGGATAGCGACGGCTCGTGATCGATTTGCCTAATTCCACCCGTAGTCCACATACAGCCCAGGTCGCTTGGCCGCGCATGTGGCATTCGAATTTGTACATGCAAATCGTTTCACTGGCATATGGGAGTGTCAATAGCCGTTTTAGATACCGTACGAACGGCACCGTGACACGGTGCCTTTCGTACGGCACCGTGTCATGGTGTCGGGCGGCCCCGAACCGCAAA
>DASRRF010000517.1:0-1991 GCA_035695905.1 Micromonosporaceae bacterium
GGTCGCCCAGGCGCGGGCCGCCGGCGACCACCGCGGTGAACACCCCCTGCAACCGGCCGCGCAGCGCGTCCGGCGCGTTCAGCTGCAGCATGGTCTGCCGGTAGACCGCGCTGATCAGGTCGGCGCAGCCGCCGACCGCGAGCAGCACCACCATCAGCCAGAGTTGCCTAGCCAACCCCGCCGCGGCGACCGCGAGACCCCAGCCGACCACGGCCGCCACCAGCGCCCGGCCCTGCCGGCGCACCCGGCCGATCCAGCCCGAGGTGACCCCGCCGACCACCGAACCGATCGCGATCGCGCTGTACAGCCAGCCGATCGCCGCGCCGCCACCGAACCGGACCTCGGCCACCTCGGGGAACAGCGCACGGGGCATGGCCAGCACCATCGCCACGATGTCGATGACGAACGAGAGGATCAACACCGGCGTGGTGGCCAGGAAGCGCAGCCCGTCGATGATGCTGCGCAGCCCGACGGCCTTCGAACCGCCGTTCTCCGGAGGCAGCGGCGGCAGCCGGTAGGTCGCCCACAGCGTCACCGTGAACAGCAGGGCATCCACCGCGTACGCGATGGGCAGGCCGACCGCGGGACGCCAGATCGCGAAGACCACGCCGGCCGAGAGCGGGCCGAGCACCATGGTCCCGTTGTTCATGGTGAAGTTGAGCGTGTTCGCGGCGGGCACCTCGGCCGGTTCGACCAGCCGCGGCACGATCGCCTGCCGGGCCGGCATGCTCACCGCGACACCCATCGACTGGATCGCCACCAGCACCAGCAACAGATGCGGACTTCGTACCCCGGCAAGGGCCTGCACCAGCAACGCAAGCGTGACCGACCAGGTGACGCAGGAGCTGACCAGCAACAGCTTGCGCCGATCCACCGCGTCGGCGATCGCGCCACCCCAGAGCGCAAAGATCAGCAGGGGTACCAGCGACGCGATGCCGAGCAGGCCCACCCAGAACGAGTCGTGGGTCAGGGCGAACATCTCCACGGGTACGGCCACCGCGGTGAACTGGAAGCCGTAGAACGAGAACGCGCTGCCGATCCACATCCGCCGGTACGCGTCGTGGCGCAGCGGCCGGATGTCCACCGCGATCCGCCGCCAGCCCTGGCGCTCGCGGATCCCGGTCACGGGGCTAGCCTCTCCACCGCCCACTGCGCCGCGTTCCTCCGGTACCGCAGCCGGTCGTGCATCCGGCCGGTACGGCCCTGCCAGAACTCCACGGTCTGCGGCGCCACCCGCAGCCCACCCCAGTGCGGCGGGGCGGGAATCTCGGCCGGAAAACGCCGCTGGACCGCCGCCCACGCCTCGTCCAGCGTGGCCCGATCCGGCACCACCCGCGACTGCGGGCTGGCCCAGGCGCCCACCTGCGAGTCGCGCGGCCGGACCGCGAAATAGGCCTCGGTCTCCGCCCGCGACACCCGCTCGACCGCACCGCAGACCACCACCTGCCGGTGCATGGCGAACCAGGGGAAGACCAGGCTGGCGTACGGGTTGGCAGCCAGCTCCGTACCCTTGCGGGACCGGTAGTTGGTGAAGAACATGAAACCCTGCTCGTCGTACCCCTTGAGCAGGACCGTACGCGCCGACGGGCGAGCGTCCGGGGAGGCGGTGGCCAGCACCATCGCGTTCGGTTCGGGCAGGCCGGCCGCCACCGCGTCGGCGAACCACCGGCCGAACTGGGCCGGCCAGTCCGGGGCCAGGTCGCGCTCGGAGAACGGCAGGTCGACGTAGTCGCTGCGCAGGTGCTGCAAGTCCTCCGGTGTGCCTGGTTTCACGTGGGTATCCTTCCTCTGCTGCGCTCGCATGCGTGAAGATGTGTCGTGCGGAACACATCCACGCACGGTTCACTCCCCTCGACGCACCCAGCGGCGCGATGATGTCACGTGGAGCACAGTGAAGTGGGGTCGCCGCCAGGTTACCCACCAGGCAAGATAGAGCTTCATTGAAGAACGTCATCGAAGACGTACAGATCCGGGAGAGCGAGATGTCCGAT
>DASRRF010000518.1:0-5262 GCA_035695905.1 Micromonosporaceae bacterium
GCTGCCGTTGCGCGCCGACCTGTCCGGCGACCCGACCTACCGCGAGCTGCTGGCAGCCACCCGGGAGACCCTGCTCGACGCGCTCGACCACCAGGACATCACGTTCGGCCGGATGGTGACCGCGTTGAACACGCCGCTCGACCTCGGCCGCGCCCAGATCTTCCAGGTGCTGTTCGTGTTCGACGAGTTCGACGGCGACGGCGGGGTACCCCTGCCCGGCCTGCGGATCGAGGAGTTCCCGCTGGCCATCCCGAAGACCCTGCACGACGTGATGCTTTACGCCCGGCCGATCCCCGACGGCCTGCACACCCGCTTCGTGTACGACAGCGGTCTGTTCACCGAGGCCACCATGGCCTCGATCGCCCAGCGGTACGAAGACCTGCTGCGGGCCGCGGTGGACCACCCGGACCACCCGCTGTCCTCGCTGGGGCGCTGACCCCCGACCGCACTGGCTCGCCGGCGCGCTGGTTCGCGGGCTCGTTAGTTCGCGAACTCGAGCGAGCCGTCCCGCCGGCCGTGCCGGACGAACCGGCCGAACGTCACCAGGCACAGCCCGAGCCAGGCCAGGCCGACGGCGGCCTCCAGGCCGGCCTGCCCGGCGACCGGCCCGAGGTTGCCGGCGAGCACATCCCGGATCGCGACCAGCCCGTGAGTCAGCGGCACGAACTTCGCGACGAACGCCACCGGTGCCGGGTACGCGGCCAGCGGCACGTTGACCCCGCACAGCGTCATGAACGTAATGATGCCCACATTGGACACAATGCCGTTCAGGTTGCGCGCCCGGATGAGGATGCCGGCCAGGAACGTGCCGAAGCAGTACCCGCTCGCGCCGACGAGCAGGGTCAGCGGGATCACGAGCAGGACGCGCGGCCACGGCAGCGGCAGGCGGAACAGCAGGCCGACCACGAGCAGCGCACCGAGCGAGGAGGCCAACCCGTCCGCGATCAGGTACGACCCGCGGGCGGCGAACACCACCACCGGGTTGGACGGGCTCGCCGCGAGCAGTTGCAGCGTGCCCGAGTCGCGTTCCCAGTTGACCAGGTTCAGCGCCCAGATGCCCTCCATCGCGGCGAGCATGACCGCGTTGCCAACGAGCAGGTACCAGGTCTGCTGGTCGGAGCGGAGCAGCTTGCCGATGAGCGCGAAGAAGACCACCTGCGACAGCACCCGGACGAACCAGCCACCGAGCCAGCTCTTCCAGGTGTAGATGGATGCGTAGTCCTGTGCCCCGCTCAGGAACGCGTACCGCATGATCCGTAGGGTCCTCGCCGGGTGCCTCATCGCAGGCCCAGCTCTCCGGTGTTGCGTACCCGCTGGACGACCCGCCGCATCAGGTCGGCGGCGACCGCGAAGCCGGCGGCGCCGAGCAGGACGATCATCGCGAGCCGGAACCCGACATCGGCCACCGGTGCGGCGCTCAGGCTGGCCCGCAGCAAGTCCGCCGACCAGGACAGGAAGACCAGCCGGCTGACCGGTTGGACGAACCCCGGCAGCAGTGCGACCGGCACCAGGATGCCGCCGAGCACGTAGAACGGATAGCTGATCGAGTTCGTCATGGTGAACGCGTTGCGGACGAGTACGAAAAGGCAGGCCATGAACAGCGCGGTGGCCGCCATCGCGAACGCGGTGGCCAGCAGCGTCGCGGTGAGCACCCCGGGGTGCTGGATGGCGATCGGGGTGCGCAGCAGGTACTTCCCGACCAGCCAAACCTCCACAAAGGACAGTTGACCGACCAGCGTGACGGTGAGGATGCGTCCGAAGATCACCGCGGGAAAACTGGTCGGCGCCGCGACATGCAGCTCGAGCGTCTGTGACCAGCGGTCGGAGTTCACCACGAGGCCGCCGTGGAAGAGCGCGAACCACCACAGCGAGATGAAGGCCGGCGCGACCACCGCGTACCCGCTCAGGTCCGCCCGCCCGCCGTGCCGCACGATCATGACGAAAATGATCGTGTAGAGCGGCGCGGTCATCAGTGGGATGAAGCTGTCCGGGTACTGCCGGTAGAGGATCAGCTGAAGGCGTACCCCGGCCAGCACCCCGCGCACCACTCAGACCTCCAGCCCGCGATCGCCGATCAGCCCGACGTAGACCTCTTCCAGGCTGGGCAGCGAGGTCTGCACCGCGGTGATCCCCCGGTCCACCACGAGCTTGAGCACCGCCCGCAGCGCGTCCTCGGTGTCCACCTGGATGCGCGCCGAGGCATCCTCGGTCTCCACCCCCATCACACCGGCGATCGCCCGGACCTCGTCCAACAAGGCGGTATCCGCGCCCTCGACGTCGACGCGCTGGAAGCGCGACATCATCTGGCTCAGCGAGCGGGGCGTCTCGGTGGCGATGATCCGCCCGTGGTCGATCAGCGTCACCCGGTCGCAGACCGTCTCGGCCTCAACCATGTCGTGGGTGGCGAGCAGGATCGTGCGCCCCTCACCCTTCAGCTCGCCCACCAGGCGGCGGAAGTCGCGCGCGGCCAACGGATCCATCCCGGTGGTGGGCTCGTCGAGGAACAACACCCGCGCGTCACCCATCAGGCCACGCGCCAGGTGCAGGCGCTGCTTCATGCCGCGCGAATACGTCTCGACCCGCTTCTCGGCCTTGTCGGCGAGCCCGACCCGCTCCAGCAACGCGTTGGCCCGGGGTCGCACCTGGGCACCCGGCAGCCGGTAGAGCGCCCCCCAGTACTCCAGGTTCTGCCGGGCGGTCAGCCGGGTGTAGAGGCCGCGCTCGCCGCCGAACACTATCCCGATCAAGGGCTGGACCTGCCGGGTCGCCCGGACCACGTCGTACCCGCAGATGGTCGCGCGGCCGGAGGTGGGCAGCAGGACGGTGGAGAGAATCTTCACCAGGGTGGTCTTGCCGGCACCATTCGGCCCGAGCAGCCCGTGCACCTCGCCCGGGTCGATGGTGAGCGAGACGTTGTCCAGCGCCCGCACCGGCGGCTGCCGGCGCGGTGTGAAGACGCGGACCACCTGGTCGACGACGACCGCCGAAGCCTCACCCGGGTTGTCTGGCACGACCGGAAACCTACCGCGGAGGTACGACAAGAGCTATCGAGATTGCGCCGGCCGGGACGACAAGCCGCGCATGTTCTTCCTTTGCCGTATCTCGGACACCAAACTACCCGCTGCGCGGGTTCCGTGGCACAATCCGAGACTGGCACGATACTTGTACATATTCGACTGTGTAGTGGTCGGGCGTGACCGCCAAGCAGTGTCGCATGTGGATTGTCAGCGACGGCAGCGCTGATGCCGTTCGGGGGACACGTGCGTTCTTCTCAGGGGAGGCGGCTCTGTCGACGTTCCGTACCATGCTCAAGTCCGTGCTGCACCGAGTGATCCCGGCACCTGACCACCGATGACGGCACGGCACGTCATTGTCGTTGGCAGCGGCGAGTTCGCCCGATCGATCTGCACGTCCCTCGCGGCGTCTCCCGCTACCGGCGGCCGCGCGCTTCGGATCACCGTGCTGGCCCGGGACGGCACCGCCGCCGCCCGGATCGCTCGGGTGTGCCGGGTACGCGCGGCCGTGACCGGAGGCCGGATCACCTTCGCGGCGGAGGCGCTGCACGACGACGCGGAGGTGCTGGCCCGGCTGCGCCCCGACATCCTGGTCTGCTGCGCGTCGGCGCAGTCGCCGTACGAGCGGCTGACCGCGCCGTCGAACTGGACCGACCTGGTCGAACGGGCCGGCTTCGGGATCACGTTGCCGTTGCAGGCGACCGTGGTCGCTCGGCTGGCCCGGGCGCTGTCGGCGGTCAGCCCGGACACGGTACTGGTCAACGGGTGCTTTCCGGACGCGGTGAACCCGCTGCTGCACGGCCTCGGACTGCCGGTACATTGCGGCATCGGCAACGTCGCCACCCTCGCCGCCTGCCTTCAGTCCACATTGGACCTCAGCGACCAGGGTACGCTGTCGGTGCTCGCCCAGCACACCCACCTGGACGCCCCGCTGGACCCGGCCGACGAGGTCCGGGTCTGGCAGCACGGTCGGCAGCTGGGTGGCGTGACCGCCCTGCTGGCGGCGGATCGGGCCCTGCCGCGCCGGGAGCTCAACGCGATCGCCGGCCACGCCGCGGCCCGGCTGATCGAGGACCTGGCGACGGGTACCCCCACCCGGGTGAACCTGCCCGGACCACTCGGCCTGCCAGGCGGGTACCCGGTGCGGGTCAGCGGCCGGACCATCGCGCTCGACCTGCCGGCCGGCGTGACCCGGGCCGACGCGGTGGCCTGGAACGTCCGGGTCGGCCGGCTCGACGGCGTCCAGGTCTGCGCCGGCCGGGTCGGCTACCCCGGTCGGGCGGCGCAGGTGCTCGCCGAACACCTGCCGCGCCTGGCCGGCGGATGGTCCGCCGCGGACCTGGACGCGGCCGGCGCGGAACTGACCGCGCTGCGAGACAAGCTGCGCCAACAGCTGCGCCAACAGCCGCGAGCGGCCCCACCGCTCGCGGTCGGACACCTCCGTTGATCCCGCCGACCCGATCCCACCAACGAGGAGCAACGATGCTCGCGACACCGACCGGGACCGCCCCCACGACGCGCAACCTCATCGTGGACTACTACGACGCGATCCCGATCGCGGCCGCGCGCTGCGGCGCCGGACCAGGCGGACCGGCCGGCGCCCGCGACTTCTCCCCCGGTTTCGAGCTTCCGGCGCTGACCGAGGACGTGCGGCGGTTCTTCGCCGCGGCGACCGCGACCTGGCGCGGACTCGGCGAGTACGGCGGGCACGGGCTGCACCTGATGGACCTGACCGGCAACCCGGGTACCCACACCACGAAAACGTTCGCGTCGATGCTGATCGTGGCGCGCGCGGTCGAGCACATCCGGCGTACCGGCGAAGCGATCTGCATCTTCACCCCCACCTCGGGGAACAAGGGCATCGCGCTGCGCGACGCGGTCGGCCGGGCGATCGAGGCCGGCCTGGTCGCGCCGCGCGAGCTGTCGGTGGTGGTACTGGCACCGGTGTCCACCCGGCACAAGTTCCGCCGCGACGCGCTCGCCGCGGACCCGCACCTGCGCGCGCTGAACCCGTTGCTCCGCTTCACCGGCGCTGATGCCGAGGGGGTCAAGCCGCTCGGCCGGGCCTTCGTCGACGGGTACGCGACGCAGCTGTTCGACAAGCACGGGGTGAACCTCTGGTTCTCCCTCGAGCTGCGCAACTATCTGGTGGCGGACGCCGCCCGCGCCGCGTTCGAGGCCGACGCGTCGCCGACCTCCAGCGCGCCGCCCCGCTGGCACGCGCACTCGGTCTCCAGCGGGTACGGGT
>DASRRF010000519.1:0-7722 GCA_035695905.1 Micromonosporaceae bacterium
CTGTCCGAACAGCTCGCCGGGTTGGCCACCAGTGCGGCTAGCCTCGAGTCCATTGTGCTCGATGAGGGTTTCGGCACGCTGGATGCCTCCACATTGGACACCGTGGCGGCAACCCTGGAGAACCTGGCCGCGCGCGGCGACCGGATGGTCGGCGTGGTGACCCACGTCGGCGCGCTGGCCGATCGCATCCCGGTGCGCTTCGAGGTCAGCAAGGATGCCCGCAGCGCGCACGTGGAGCGGGTGTCCTGATGCGGTGGTTCGTCGATCCGTGGAGCCCGTCGTACGGCAGCGCCTTCGAAGCCGCCGACGGCCCGCGCGCGGAGAGCAGCGCGGCGCTGGACCTCGACGTCGAGGTGCCGGCGGATTCGTGGGCACCCATCGCGGCGCCACCGGATCTGCGGGCACCCGATACCGTGCTGCTCGTCGACGGGGTACGGCGTACCGACGCTCTACTGTGGAGCAACGAGGGCGACGGTACGTCGTTCGCCGGCTTGGCGGCGTCGTTCGCAGCCGGAGTGGTCCGCTGCGACCTGCGGTCCGGCACGGCGGATCTGCCCTCACCACCCCGGGTCAAGCGCGGCCTGTTCACCGCGAGCCCGACCGCCACCGGGTTGACCAACGGCGGGGTCCGGTACGAGGTACACAAGGTGACCCGGGGTGAACCCGCCGAGCTGCAGGCCGCGGTGCAGGGGCCGTTGACCGAGCTGGAGGTCGAGGTGGCCACCGCGGCGCGATCCGCCGGCGACGGTGACCGCGGCGACCTGC
Organism: Micromonosporaceae bacterium; assembly: GCA_035695905.1. GTDB lineage: Bacteria > Actinomycetota > Actinomycetes > Mycobacteriales > Micromonosporaceae > EFPC-2. The sequence goes on from DASRRF010000519.1 coordinate 766, forward strand.
TCATCGTGGACGGTCCGCTGCGCGGGCGGCAGCACCTGCCGCGAACCATCGGCTACATCAAGGCGCACCGCAAGCAGTACCTGCCGGCCAATCAGTCCACTGTGGTCGTTGCATTGGCTCCGGGCCAACGCTCCCCGGTGTTCCGGTTGGGTACCAGCTGGCACCGGCACACCTGGTACCTCCGGCTGCCCGGGCCACCCGGCGCGCCGTGGACCGGGATGGTACGCGTGGAGTGCTCCGCCGACCTGCCGGCCACGTCGGCCATCGCGCTCGCCGACCTGTCCACCGTCACGCTGCCCAGGTTCGCCTCGGCGGCGTACAAGGATCCGCGTGCGCCGCAGAACCTGGTACCCATCGGTGGGTTGGAGCGCCGGCTGCGCGCGCTGCTCGGCGACGCCCGGCTGCTGCACCGCTGCCTGACCTCCGCGGCGCGGGTATGACCATCCGCCGGTTGGAGCTGCCGCCGCGGTACGAGTTCGCGGCGGTCACCGGCGCGCTCGCGATGGGCCGACACGACCCGTGCGCACACGCGGTTGATAGCGCGTTCTGGTGGGCGGCCCGTACCCCGGACGGCCCGGCCACGCTGTGCCTGCGCCGGGACGGGACCGCGCTGGAGGCGACCGGCTTCGGCCCCGGTGCCGGGTGGGTGCTGGACCGGGCCGACGCGGTGGCCGGACTGCGCGACGAGGTGACCGGCTTCCCCGCCGTGGCGAAGGCCCACCCGCTCGTCGCCGAGCTGGCCCGTGTCCACAGTGGATTCCGGCTGGCCCGCACCGGCCTGCTCTTCGGCCACCTGGTACGCGCGATCCTGGAGCAGAAGGTCACCGGCAAGGAGGCCTACCGGGGCTACGCCGCGACCGCCCGGCACTTCGGCGAGCCCGCCCCCGGCCCGGTCACCGGCCTGCTGCTGCCACCCGATCCGGCCGCGGTGGCGGGCGCGCCGTACTGGGTGTTCCACCCGTTCGGCATCGAGCAACGCCGGGCCGACACGCTGCGCCGGGCGGCCGCGGTCGCGGGTCGGCTGGATGCCTGCCCCGACGCGGCAACGGCAACCACCCGGTTGACCGCGATCCGCGGCATCGGCCCGTGGACCGCGGCCGAGGTGGTCCGGGTGGCGTACGGCGATCCGGACGCGGTCAGCGTCGGCGACTACCACATCCCGAACATGGTGGCCTGGGCGCTGGCCGGCGAGCCGCGTGGCGACGACGCCCGGATGCTCGAACTGCTCGAACCGTTCCGCGGGCACCGCGGCCGGGTCTGCGCTCTGCTGGAGCGCGCGGGTATCGGCGCGCCGCGGTTCGGCCCGCGGATGCCGATCCGCTCGTTCGCCCGCTTCTAGCGAACTCGCCCGGTTCTGACCGGCTTCCCACGGCACTCGCTCCGGCAGCCCGAATGGACCAAGCTGCTTAGCTACGGAGGTCTCATGTCGAGCGAGGCGGCCACGCAGTTCAACATCCACGACGCCAAGACCAACCTGTCCCGCATTCTGGACCGGGTCGAGCACGCCGAGGAGATCATCATTAGCCGGGCAGGAACCCCGATCGCCAAGGTGGTACCGCTTGTACGCGCCGCCCGCCGCACCGGACGCGGTTCCCTTCGAGACACGCTCGTCGTTGCCGAGGATTGAGACTCGCCAGAGGTGAACGCGGACATCGCGAACGAGTTCGGCGTTTCCGCGGCTCGCTACCCGGTCGACACCCTCATCGGGTAAAGAGGCCGTCCGGCGGGGCGGGCGAGTCGGCGGCCATCGCGTCGGTCACCGGGTGCGCGCCGGCGGCGAACCGGTCCAGCGCCGTACCGTGCACGACCCGGCCGGGGAACGCGTCCCGCGCGGCGGCGGTGGCGAGTACGGCGGTGGGCAGCGACGCACCGGCCACCAGCACAACGTTGCCGAACCTCCGTCCACGTAGGACACCCGGTTCGGCGACCAGGCAGACTTCGCGGAACGTGGTACGCAGCGTGGCCACCTGGGACCGGGTGAACGCGAGCGGCGGGCCGTCGGCGAGGTTCACCGCGTACCGGCCGCCCGGGCGCAGCACCCGGGACACCGCGGCCACGAACTGTGTCGTGGTCATCCGGCCAGGCATCCGGGCTCCGCCGTACACGTCGGAAATCACCAGGTCGTGGCGTGCGGACCGGGCGGATTCGACGGCGGCCCGGGCGTCCTGTGCCCGCACCCGCAGGCCGGCGCCGCGGGGCAGCGGCAGCACCCGGCGGACCATCGCGATGAGCGCCGCGTCGTGCTCGACGATGTGCTGCACCGAGCCGGGGCGGGTGGCCGCCACGTACCGCGGCAGCGTCAGCCCGCCGCCGCCCAGGTGCAGTACGCGCAACGGTTCGCCGGCCGGCGCGGCCGCGTCGATGACCGACGCCAACCGGCGCACGTACTCGAACTCCAGGTGCTCCGGGTCGCTGAGGTCCACATAGGACTGTGGCGTGCCGTCCAGTAGCAGGGTCCAGCAGCCGGCGCGATCGGCGTCGGGCAACAGGGATGCCTTGCCGTAGTCGACGGTCTCGGTCACCGCGGGCGGGCCGCGCCGCGCGTTGCTCATCCTCGGCACGCGCCAACGCTAGCCCGCCCGCGCGGGATCTGTTACGGGGTCAGCACGCTGACCTGGATGCTGGCCCGGTCGGTCGGGGTGGTCACCCCGTACGCGGCAAGGAAACTGCCGCCCTGTACGGCCAGACCGGCGTAGTCACCGAGGAACAGGCCGCGGGCGAACGGCGCCCGCTTGTGGTCGAACGACGTCGGGGTGACCCGCGCCTCGCTCCAGGTGAGACCACCGTCGTGCGAGTGCAGGAACCAGAGGTCGGTCGGCAGCGTGGCCGGATCCGGCGTGTTGAACCGCAGATCGTAGTGGGTAACCCCGATCGTGCCATCGGCGAGCACCTCGATCGACGCGGTGAACGCCTGGGCATCCGGGTGGGTGTTGATCCGCCGCGGCGCCGACCAGGTCCGGCCGCCGTCGGCCGAGGAGGTCAGCGCGATCGCGGAACCCGACTCGGCCAGCGTCTGCTCCTGCCAGACCACGTAGAGCGTGCCGTCCGGCCCCGCGGCCACTTCCGGGATGATGTCGCCGGTACGCAGTGCCGTACCGTCGTCCGGATCCGCGACGAAGCCGGGTATGACCTTGCCGATGGAGACCGGTTCGGACCAGCTGGCTCCGTGGTCGTCACTGATCAGGGCCGCAAGCTCCTGGCCCTTCTTGTTGTTGCCGGAGCCGTGGAACAGCATGAACACGTCCACCAGCCGCCCGGCGTGCGCTCCCCCGGGTACCACCACGATCTGGTGCCCGATGCCGAACTGGTTGGCCTGCGGGCGGTAGATCGCGTGCGCCGGCTCCCAGGTGGCGCCCGCGTCGGTGGTCCGGGAGAAGTACGCGTCGCTGCGCAGTGACAGCGGGTTGCCGGCCAGCGACTGCGCGAACCGCTTGTCGCTGGGGAACCGGCTGCGGTCCCAGATGGCGTACGCGAACCGCGGGTCGAGCGGATCCGCGGTCAACGAGTTCTTGTCGTTGAAGTTGTCCGGGTCGTCCTCGTCGATCAGCGCCACCGGGGCCGACCAGGTGAGGCCGCCGTCGGTGGACTTGTTGACCAGCATCGCGGACAGGTTGCCCGCACTGGTCGCGAGCGTGAAGTAGTACGCGTCGCCGGTCGGCCCGAAGGAGACCCACGGATCCGTCGCGCGGGTGAACCGCGGGGCTCCGGTGCACGCCGAGGTACCCGGCAGCGCCACCTGCGTCCAGGCGCCGTTGTGCAGGACGCTCGCGTAGACGCCGCGGGCCGCCCCGTTGCTCCACCGGTCCTGCTGGTAGCCGGCGATCGCGTCGAGCGCACCGTCGCCGTTGCGGTCGACCGTGCTCACCGCGATCCAGGGCTCCACCTCGGTGCTGGCGAAGTTCGTACCGGGCTGGCCGGCGACGTCATCCGCCGTACACGAGCCGAATGGGGTTGCTCCGGAGACCGCGACCGTGGGTCCCACCGTCGCGGGCCCTGCCCAAGCCGGGCCGGCTGCGAGAACGAGCAGGCCCGAAGCGAGGAGCGCGATGGGAGTACGCCGTTGCATTCCGTTTCCTCCCTGTCGAGTTCAAGGCCGGGTTTGGCCACGCGTCACGCTTCTCCGGTGCTGGGATCATCACAACTCGTTTAAGCGGCTAACTGTCGGACCCGTCTGGTTGACTGGGGTCGTGGACTTGCCGATCAACCCGCCCGTCGAGCCGATGCTCGCCACCAGCGTGCCGGAGCTGCCCGCCGAACCGGGCATGACGTATGAGCCGAAATGGGATGGCTTCCGGTGCATCATCTTCCGCGACGGTGACGAGGTCGAGCTGGCCAGCCGCGGCGGGAAGACGCTCACCCGTTACTTTCCCGAGGTCGTCACGCAGGCGCTGGCCCAGCTTCCCGAGCGCTGCGCGGTCGACGGCGAGCTGGTGCTGATCCGCCGCGAGGCCGGTGCCGCGCCGCGGCTCGACTTCGAACTGTTACAACAACGCATCCATCCGGCCGCGTCACGGGTCAACATGCTGGCCGAGACGACACCCGTCGACTTCATCGCCTTCGACGTGCTCGCCCTGGGCAACGAGTCACTCATGGACCTGGAGTACGCGGCCCGCCGTACCCGACTGGCCGAAGCGTTGGCACACGTGGTGCCACCGGTGCACCTGACGCCGACCACGACGGACCTGGCGACCGCCCGGGAGTGGTTCGAGGTCTTCGAGGGCGCCGGGCTGGACGGGGTGGTCGCCAAGCCGGCCACCATCGCGTACGTGCCGAACAAGCGGCTGATGTTCAAGGTCAAGCACGCGCGCACGGCGGACTGCGTGGTGGCCGGCTTCCGGTGGCACAAGTCCGGACCGGTGATCGGTTCGCTGCTGCTCGGGCTGTACCGCGATGACGGCTCGCTGCAGCACGTTGGGGTGTCCGCGTCGTTCTCCATGGCCCGGCGCAACGAGCTGGTGGAGGAGCTGGCGCCGCTGCGGGAGAACGCGCTGGAGGGCCACCCGTGGCGGTCCTGGCAGGACGCGATGGCGCATGCCGACCGGCGGATGCCGGGCGCGGTCAGCCGGTGGAGTGCCACCAAGACGCTGGAGTGGGAGCCGCTGCGGCCGGAGTGGGTGGTCGAGGTGGCCTACGACGCGATGGAGGGCGACCGGTTCCGGCACACCGCCCGGTTTATCCGCTGGCGTCCGGATCGAACCCCGGAGTCGTGTACCTATGACCAGCTCGAGCGCCCGGTGCGCTTCGATGTCGATCAGGTGCTTGCCGGGGCGTCAGTAGCCGGGACCCAATAACGTGGCTGTCGTGACTCGTCGCGGGATCGTCCTGACCGCGGCCGCGCTGGCGATCGCCGTCGCGGCCAGCGGCTGCTCGCTGTTCCGGCGCAACCCGGCACCCCCGGCGCCGGCCACGCTGCCCGCCGGCTCCACACCCTGGCACGACTGCGCCGATGATGCCCGCACGGTGCTCGGGCGAAAACCCGCCAACGTGACGTATGACTGTGCCACGATCGCGGTGCCGCGGGACTGGGCGGGTTCGTCAACGGTCGCGGCGAGCGTGAGCCCCGGGTCGCCGACGTTCAGCATCGCGCTGATCCGCACGCGGGCCAGCTCCCAGCGGGACCGGATCGGCTCGCTGGTGGTGAACCCGGGCGGCCCCGGCGGGTCCGGCGTCGATCTCGCGATCTACCTCTCCGTGGCGATCCCGGCCGAGGTGCTCCGGCGGTTCGACATCGTCGGCTTCGACCCGCGCGGGGTGGGCCGATCCAGCACGGTCAAGTGCCTGTCCGACGCCGAGCTCGACGAGGGGTTCGGCTACGAACCCGATCCGGTCGGCCAGGCGGCGTTCGACGGCGCGGTCGCCATCGGCAAGACCACCGGCGCGGACTGCGCGGCGAAGTACGGCGACAACCTGAAGCTGTTCTCCACCGAGCAGGCGGCCCGGGACATGGACGCGGTACGCCAGGCGGTCGGCGACGAGAAGCTCACCTACCTCGGGTACTCGTACGGCACCCTGCTCGGTGCCACGTACGCGCAGCTCTTCCCGAAGAACATCCGCGCCCTCGTGCTGGACGGCGCGATCGACCCCGAGCTGAGCTTCGTCGCCTCGTCGGAGGGGCAGGCCAAGGGCTTCGAGCGGGCGTTCGACAACTTCGCCGGGTGGTGCAAGGCCAACCCGGCGAAGTGCGCGATGGCACCGGACCCGCGCAGCGCCATGGTCGCCGCGCTGGACAGCGCGCGCCGCAACCCGGCCCGCGCGCCGGACGGCCGGCGGGCGACCGCCGGTTGGGTCTTCACCGGTCTGGTCTTCGCGCTGTACGACCAGCGGAAGTGGCCCGCCCTGGCTACCGCGGTGCACGGCCTCGGCACCGGCGACGCCCGCGGCATCTTCGAGCTCGCCGACGGGTACGCCGAACGCGACGAGTCCGGCCACTACACCAACTTGTTCGACGCGAACGCGGTGGTGAACTGCACGGACACCGATGAGAAGCTCACCGTCAGCCGGGTACGCGACCTGCAGTCGCAGTGGCGGGCGAAGTACCCGCTGTTCGGTGGACCGCTCGCGGTCGGGATGCTCACCTGTGCCCAGTGGCCAGGCGGGCGCGATCCGTACCCCACCGGCCCGGCAACCGGGGCACCTCCGATCGTCGTCGTCGGCACGACCGGTGACCCGGCGACGCCGTACGAGCAGACCGCCAAGCTCGCCGGCATGCTCGGCGTCGGGCACGTACTGACCTGGCAGGGCGAGGGCCACACCGCGTATGCGCAGCAACCACCGGTGACGTGCATCAACGACGCGGTCAACGGGTACCTGATCGACCTGAAGGTGCCGGCGGAGGGACTGACCTGCCCAGCGAGGTGACACGGACTAGCAACCAATGAACGCAACTTCGCGCACACCTGTTGTGGTTGAGGCGCTGGGACACGCACGCTCATGCACAGCCCAGTTCCGGTCACGACG
>DASRRF010000520.1:0-2448 GCA_035695905.1 Micromonosporaceae bacterium
GGCCGGCCGGTAACCCGCGTTGCTCAACAGGTCCGCGTACAGCGTGCCGAGCAGGTCGACGACATTGTTGGCCAGGCGCGCGGACTGCGCGCCACCGATCTCGTCGAGCCGCGACGACAGGTTGGTGAGCAACGGCGCGACGACACCGCCGATCCCGGTGCGCCCGGAGACCCGGCGGGCGGTCATCGCACTCACCGCCTCATTGGGCAGCCCCAGCTCACGATGCGGGAACAGCAGCACGAGCAGCTGGCAGGTGTCGTCGAAGGACACCCGATAAGGCCGGCTGGTGTCGTGGATGGCCAGATCACCGGGTACCAGCGCGGCGTCCCGGCCGTCCTGGGAGATGACCACGAAACCGCGCAGAGGCATGCTCACCTTGTAGTACGGCGTTTCGCCGGTACGCGCGATGTGCCGGGCGGTGCGCTCCGCGCGGTGCGGACCCGCCGTCACCCGGGTTACGACCGTGGTGCCGAGGACCTCGCCGGCGATCTCACCGCGGAACGAACGCGGATCGGGAAACGTGAAGTCCAGCGGTACGAACGTCTCCGCGACCGCGGTTCGCCACGCCTCCTCCCGCTCGCGGATGGAGACGTCGGCGGTGCTGACCAGCACGGTCATCGCAATCCTCGCGGTGTGTACGACGATGCTCGGATCAGTGGACCATATACGATCTCGTGTCCGAACGGCACCCCAAAGACGGCGGCACCCCAATGACGGCGGCACCTAGAGACAAGGACTGACGCCGCTGGGACAAGTCGGCATCCGCGTACCGCAGGAGACTCGATCGTGATGCTGCACATCCCGGACGCCGCGGCGCCGTGGGGTGGATTCAAGGCCAGCGGCCTCGGTCGCGAGATGGGTCGGTACGCGAATCGACGCGTACACCGAAGTCAAGGGCGTCTTTGTGAACCTGGCCGGCTAAACGGAAGGAAGCGTCGTGTCTGCCGCACTGAGCATCATCCAGGACCACTACGCCGCATCCGCCCGGGGCGATGTGGACGCCATGGTGGCGCCGTTCGCACCCGATGTGGAGTGGATCGAGATGGCCGGATTCCCGTACGCCGGCACGTATCTTGGGCCGGCCGCGGTCAAAGAGGGGGTGTTCGGCCGGATCGCCGTCGAATGGCGGGACTACCAGGCGGTGCCGGATGGGTTCGTGGTCGAGGGCGATCACGTGGTTGCCTTCGGCCGGTACTCCGGCACGTACGCCTCGACCGGGCGCTCGATGCAGGCCCGCTTCGTGCACCACTGGACTGTCCACAATGGAGTTGTTGTGCGCTTCGAGCAGTTCGCAGACACCCACCTGGTCCGTCAGGCGATGGAGAAGTCCACCACGACCTGACCGGTACCGGTGCTCGGGAAGTACTCGCACAGCTGCTCGCCACGCCCCCGGTACCCGTCCCGGCCGAGCACGCCGAACAGCATCGCGGTGTCGGCCATCGCCCCCTCCCCCGAGCACTTGACGTTGTAGTCGGGCAGCATCTCCAGGAACTCCGCGATCCGGCCGTCCCGCCACATCTGTAGCACGGTGTGGTCCATGTGCGCATGGAACTCCGCGCTGATCCGGTTGAGATACCTGTCGGTGAGCGCGTTGGTCGGGAACGCGTGCGACAGCGACCCGCTGGCGAGGAAGCCGACCCGCCGGTCGGACCGGCGTACCGCCCGGGCGATCGCCTCGCCGACGACCAGGTTCTCGTCGATCGTGGAGTACATGTTGCAGCCGATCGGGAGTACCCGGATCCGCGGCTCGGCGGCGTTCATCAGGTACATCGGTACCAGCGTTCCGTACTCCAGCCCGAGGTCCTTGATGTCGTGCACCAGCGACTTGAGGCCGCCGGCCCGGATCTCCTCACCGATGAGTGCCGCCAACGACGGGTCGCCCGGGTAGCGGTACGGCAGATCCCTGATGAAATGCGGCAGCTCGTGCGAGGCGTACGAGCCCGCGTGCTCCGATTTGGCGTTGAGGTGGAAGCCCGACGAGTTCAGCCAGTGCGTGTCGGCGATGACGAACGTGTCGACGCCGCGCTCGCGGGCTCGCTCGCCGATCGTACCCAGCGCCAGCTCGGCCGGGCGCCGGATGCCGAAGTGCTTGCCCTGCTGCAGGGACAGCCAGATCGACGGTACGTGGGTGATTTTCGCGGCGAGGACCAGCTCTCCCATGACTACCTCCCGAACCCGGGCACCGGCAACGGCTTGAGTGCAATGTGGACGATGCGCGACTCGCAGTAGAAGTCGATGCTGTGCCGGCCGCCCTCGCGGCCGATCCCGCTCTCCTTGACCCCGCCGAACGGGGTACGCAGGTCGCGCACGTTGTGCGAGTTGACCCACAGCATCCCGGACTCGATCCGCTGGGCAACGCGGTGCGCCCGGCGCAGGTCGTTGGTCCACACATACGCGGCCAGCCCGTACCGGGTGTCGTTCGCGAGGTCGAGCGCCTCCGCATCGGTG
>DASRRF010000521.1:0-2823 GCA_035695905.1 Micromonosporaceae bacterium
ACCGCCGCTGGGCAGGGTGTAGAGCGTTGTGGATGGAAGCGCTCCCATGCAACAATGACGCCACTTCACTGGGAGTGGGTCGGGGCGGCGGGGTCGAGGGCAGACAGCCGCCGCTTGGTCGGGCACCGAAGGGCAATCCGGTCGCGCACCGGACCGGTCTCGACATCGGTCGCTGGTATGCGGCCGTACGTCTCGTCCAAGGAGTCCAGTGGCATGAAGCTCTACAGTAGACAGTCGGGTCGGCGCAGGATCGTGGCGCTGACCGGCGTGGGTGCGATGGTGGCCGCCGCGCTCGTCGCCCTACCGGCCACCGCCGCGCACGCGGCCGTCGCGTGCAGCGTCACGTACACGACCAACACCTGGGTGGAGAGCCCCGGCGTCGGCGGGTTCACCGCGAACCTGACCATCAACAACCTCGGCGATCCGGTGAGCGGCTGGACGCTGCGCTTCGCCTTCCCGTCCACGGCCCAGTCGCTGACGCCGCCCGGCTGGTCGGCGACGTGGAGCGAGTCGGGGCAGCAGATGACCGCGACGAACCTGGACTGGAACCGCGACCTCGGCACCGGCGGGTCAACCCAGATCGGCTTCAACGGCCGGTGGACCGGCAGCAACCCGAACCCGACCGCGTTCACGCTGAACAACGTCGCCTGTAACGGCGGCGGCGGGAACCAGGCCCCCGTGGTCAGCCTGACCAGCCCGGCCGGCGGGCAGACCTTCGCGGCCGGCGCCGCCGTACCGCTGGCCGCGAACGCGAGCGACCCGGACGGCACGATCAACCGGGTCGAGTTCCTGGTCGACGGCGCAGTTGTCGCGACCGACACGACGTCGCCCTACTCGGCCAGCGCGACCGGCCTCACGTCGGGCAGCCACAGCGCGGCGGCCCGCGCGTTCGACAACGCGAACCCGGCGGCGAGCACGACGTCGACCGCGGTCTCGTTCACCGTGCAGCCCGCGACCCAACCGTCCATCCTGGCCTCCCCGACGTCACTCGCCCTTTCCAGCGGCGGCAGTGGTACGGCGAATGTCCGGCTCAGCGCGGCGCCGGCGGCGACCGTGACGGTCAACCTGACCCGCGGCGGCAGTACGGTCATCACGTCTTCGCCCACCTCCATCGCGTTCACCAGCGCCAACTGGCAGGCCGGGGTGACCGTCACGTTCACCGCGGCCACCGGTACGACCGCGGCCACCTCCACGTTCACCGCCGCCGCGACCGGCTACACCTCCGCGACGCTCACGGTGAGCCGCAACGGCACCGGTCGGGTGGACAACCCGTACGTGGGTGCCGGGGTCTACAACAACCCGGACTGGCGGGCCAGGGTGCTGGCCGAGCCCGGCGGCAGCCGGGTCGCCAACCAGCCGACCGGAGTGTGGATCGACCGGATCGCCGCGATCGCCGGTACCACCGGGGCGATGGGCGTACGGGCGCACCTCAACGCGGCGGTCACCCAGGCCGCCGGAGCGCCCTTCGTGATCCAGTTCGTCATCTACAACCTGCCCGGCCGCGACTGCGCCGCGCTGGCCTCCAACGGTGAGCTCGGCCCGACCGACCTGCCCCGGTACAAGGCGGAGTACATCGACCCGATCGCCGCCATCTTCGCCGATCCGGCCTACGCCAACCTGCGGATCGTGGCCATCATCGAAATCGACTCGCTGCCGAACCTGGTCACCAACACCAACGGCCGGGCCACCGCCACGCCGGAGTGCGACACGATGCTGCAGAACCACGGGTACGTCGACGGCATCGGGTACGCCCTGAGCAAGCTCGGTGCGATCCCGAACGTCTACAACTACCTCGACGCGGCGCACCACGGCTGGATCGGTTGGGACGACAACTTCGGCGCCACCGCCGACCTGATGGCCCAGGCCGCGAACGCGTCCGGCAGTTCGGTCAACAACGTCACCGGCTTCATCACCGACACCGCGAACTACTCGGCGCTGTCGGAGCCGTTCATCACCGTCGACGACACCACCCGCCCGTCGAAGTGGATCGACTGGAACCGGTACAACGATGAGCTGACCTTCGCCCAGGCGTTCCGGAACCGGTTGATCCAGGCCGGCTTCCTGTCCAACATCGGCATGCTCATCGACACGTCGCGCAACGGTTGGGGCGGCCCCGCCCGGCCGACCGCGGCGAGCACCGATCCCGATCTCAACACCCGGATCAACGCGTCCCGCATCGACCGCCGCATCCACAAGGGGAACTGGTGCAACCAGAGCGGCGCCGGGCTCGGCGAGCGGCCGCGGGCGGCACCACTGGCGGGCATCGACGCCTACGTCTGGATCAAGCCACCCGGCGAGTCGGACGGTTCCAGTACGGCCATCCCGAACGACGAGGGCAAGGGCTTCGACCGGATGTGCGACCCGACCTACACCGGCAACGCGCGCAACGGAAACAGCATGTCCGGTGCGCTGGCCGGAGCACCCCTGTCCGGCCATTGGTTCTCCGCCCAGTTCCAGCAGCTCATGCAGAACGCGTTCCCACCGCTGTCCTGAGGGGGCTGCGGTCCCGGCCGGCCGGTTCGTCCGGCCGGCCGGGACACCCAGCCGGATACGGGTAAGAATGGGGATATGCCCGACCGGCTCGACGAGTACCGCCGCAAGCGCGACGCCCGCCGTACCCCCGAACCCGTTCCGGCCGGGCCGCTGCCGCACGGCAACGACGACACGTTCGTGATCCAGCAGCACCATGCCCGCCGGTTGCACTGGGACCTGCGACTGGAACGCGACGGCGTACTCGTGTCGTGGGCGGTGCCGCGCGGAGTCCCGCGCGATCCGGCCCGCAACCACCTGGCCGTCCACACCGAGGACCATCCGCTGGAGTAC
>DASRRF010000522.1:0-2424 GCA_035695905.1 Micromonosporaceae bacterium
AGCGGGGTCGGGGTGCTGGCGGTCGGTGGCGCGGTCGGTACCTACTTCGCGGTCGCCGGCGGGCTCGGCGCGCTGCTCGGCGACCCGTCCTCGGCCCAGCCGCTGCCACCGGCTCCACCACCGGCAGCGACCAGCCCGGCGCCGGCCGTCACGAAAACCCTTCCGGGGGTACGGCCATCCGCGAGTACCCGGCCCGGCGCGCAGGTACGCCCCGCCGCCAAGCTCGCCCCACCAACGCCGACCCCCGCGCCAACCTGCCGGTGCGCGACGCCACCGGTGCCCACACCGACCTCGCCGAGCCCGTCCGCATCACCGTCGGTGTCACCGAGTACCGGACCGACGCCGAGCCCGTCGGCGCCGCCCGCGGCCTCCTCGATCCAGCCGCCCGCGCCGGACCCGAATCCGCTGCCCACGGCCGGGTCGAATTCCCCGGCGGCCGGCGGCGACACCCCCGCGGATACCCCGATCCGGTAGCCGCGGCCGTAGACTGACCTGCCGATGGACACACAGGTCGCCGACTCGCTACTGGGCTCGCTCATCGACGGGCGTTACCGCGTCCGGGGGCGGGTGGCTCGTGGCGGCATGGCGACGGTGTACACCGCGATCGACGAGCGGCTGGAGCGTACGGTCGCCCTGAAGATCATTCATCCGGCACAGGCCCGCGACACCCACTTCATCGAGCGGTTCACCGACGAGGCGAAGACCATCGCCCTGCTCACCCACCCCAACGTGGTGGCCGTGTACGACCAGGGCAGCCACGCCGGCATGCCGTACCTGGTAATGGAGTACGTACGCGGCCGTACCCTGCGGGACATCCTGGCCGAGCGGCGGCGGCTGGCACCCGGCGAGGCGCTGGCGATCATGGAGCAGATGCTGGCCGCGATCGCCATCGCACACCGCGCCGGCCTGGTGCATCGCGACGTGAAGCCGGAGAACGTGCTGGTCGCCGAGGCGCCGAGCGGTGGCTCGACGAACCTGGTGGACGCGGTGGTGAAGGTCGCCGACTTCGGGCTCGCCCAGGCCGTGGAGGCCAGCGCGGACGAGGCCACCGGCGGGCACCTGATGGCGACCGTGGCGTACGTCGCACCCGAGCTGGTCACCGACGGGCACGCGGATCCGCGTACCGATGTCTACTCCGCGGGGATCGTGCTGTTCGAGATGGTCACCGGCCGGGTGCCGTACGACGGTGACCGCCCGGTCGAGGTCGCCTGGCAGCACGTGGACCGCGACGTACCCGCGCCGTCGAAGTACGTGGCCGGCCTGCCGCCGGCGCTGGACGACCTGGTCGCCCGGGCCACCCGGCGCGACCCGGGGGCCCGCCCCACCGACGCCGGGGCGATGCTCGCCGAGGTCCAGGTCGCCCGGGACGACCTGGGCGCGTCGCTGGCCACCACCGCGGTGCTGCGACCGGTTGCCGCACCGACGGTCGCCGTGCCACCGGTGCAGCCGACCCACCGCCCGCCGTGGGCGCGGCTGCCCGGTCCCCCGGCGGCGCCGCGGCCGCGGCCGGCCGGCGGCACCCGGCGCCCGGCCACCACCGCGCCGTCCTGGCGGGATCGGCTCCGCCACCTGCACCGCCGGATCGTGGCCCACCCGCAGGGCCGGATCGGCCTGGTCGCCGCGTTCCTCGCGGTGGCCCTGCTGGTCGGCTTCGGCGCCTGGTGGTTCAGCGTCGGGCGGTACACCACGGCACCGGCGCTGACCACAGTGTCCAAAGTGGAGGCTGAGCAGAAGGCGAGCCTGTCCGGCTTCCATCTGGCCTACGACGGCGGCCGGTACGACGAGAAGATCCCCAAGGACACCGTGGTCGGGCAGCGGCCGACACCGGGCGGCCGGATCGTCAAGGGCGGAACGATAACGCTCACGCTCTCCCTCGGCCCGGAGCGCTACAAGATTCCCGACATCGTCGGGAAGGCGTACGAGCTGGCCGTCGCCGACCTCGAACGGTTGCACCTGGTGCCGATCCGCAAGGAGGCGTACGACGACAACATGCCGGCCGGCAGTGTCTTGTCCGTCGACCCACCGGTCGACAAGGAAGTGAAGCGGGACACCAAGGTGACCGTGACGGTGAGCCGGGGCCGGGCACCGCTGACCGTGCCGAACGTGGTCGGGCAGAACGTGAACGACGCCCAGCAGACGCTGCGTGGCATGGGACTGGTCGTGCAGGTCGAGGAGCAGAACAGCGACAAGCCGCAGGGTCAGGTGATCGGGCAGACCCCGCCGGACGGTTCCGGCGTCGAGCCGGGCGCGACGGTGAAGCTCACGGTCAGCAAGGGTCCGCAGCAGATACCCATGCCGGGCGTCAAGGGCCGGGCCTGTGCCGAGGCCAAGACGATCCTCGAGGGCGCGCACCTGCGGGTGAACATCATGGGCATCAACCCGAACGGCGCCGTCGCCGAGCAGACTCCGGCGGAGGGAACCCCG
>DASRRF010000523.1:0-3350 GCA_035695905.1 Micromonosporaceae bacterium
CGACGGGACCCGTTTTCGCGGTTCGTGCGCACCGCGCAACTACGCCAGGGCCCTCCGGGGCCGGCGCATGAACAGAACGTGGGCATGGGTACGCACGCAGTCAACGTACGCCGTTGCGGACCGGCCCGCAGCCCTTTACCCGAGCCGGGCCACCGCGGCGGAGATCCGCTCGTCCGGAGCGGTCAACGCGAGCCGTACGTGCCGATCGCCGGCCGGCCCGTAGAAGGCGCCCGGTGAGACGAGTACGCCGAGTTTGGCGAACCACTCGACGGTCGCCCAGCACTCCTGCCCACGGGTGGCCCAGAGGTAGAGCCCGCCCTCCGAACCGGCGATCTCGAACCCGGCCTTGACCACCGCGTCGCGCAGCATCGAGCGGCGGGCCGCGTACCGCTGCCGCTGCTCCTCGACGTGCGACTCGTCGGAGACCGCGGCGATCATCGCGGCCTGTACCGGAGCCGGCACGATCATCCCGACGTGCTTGCGTACCGCGAGCAGTTCGTCCACAAGGGATGGTGAACCGGCCACGAAGCCGGCCCGGTACCCGGCCAGGTTCGACTGCTTCGACAGCGAATGCACCGCCAGGACCCCGTCGAAGACGCCGTCGCACACGGAGAGCACCGAGGCCGGCGTGGCCTCCCAGCCGAGCCGCAGGTAGCACTCGTCCGAGGCGACCACGGCCCCCTGTGCGCGTGCCGCGTCGACCACTGCGCGCAGCTCGTGCGGCGGCAGCACCCGTCCGTCGGGATTGCCCGGCGAGTTGATCCAGACCAGGCGGACCCGCGGGCCGAGCCGGTCCCATGAGTCGGCGCGGATGACCGTACAGCCGGCCAGCCGCGCGCCGACCTCGTATGTGGGGTAGCACACCGGTGGGATGACCACCTCGTCGCCCGGCCCGAGCCCGAGCAGGGTGGGCAGCCAGGCGACGAGCTCCTTCGAGCCGATCGTCGGCAGTACGCCGAACGGCCCGGTCGCGCCGCAGTGCCGGACCACCCAGCCGGCCAGCGCGGTACGCAGCTCACCGGTACCGGCGGTGAGCGGGTAGCCCGGCGAGTTCCCGGCGGCGACGAGCGCGGCCCGGACCACGTCCGGCACCGGGTCGACCGGCGCGCCCATCGACAGGTCCACCAACCCGTCGGGGTGCGCCGCGGCGCGCTCCTTCGCCGGGTCCAGCACGTCCCACGGGAAGTCCGGCAGGCCCGCCGAGACGGCGCCGGGCGCTGTGCTCAGTGCTCTGCCTCGCGCGGCGGCAGGGCCGCGATGAACGGGTGGTCCTTATCAATCTTGCCGACCTTCGACGCGCCACCCGGCGACCCGAGGTCCTCGAAGAACTCGTAGTTCGCCGTCGTGTAGTCCTTCCACTGCTCCGGCACGTCGTCCTCGTAGAAGATCGCCTCGACCGGGCAGACCGGCTCGCACGCTCCGCAGTCGACGCACTCATCGGGGTGTATGTAGAGCATCCGGTTACCCTCGTAGATGCAGTCCACCGGGCACTCTTCGATGCAGGCCCGGTCGAGCAGATCGACGCACGGCTCCGCGATGATGTAGGTCACGGGTCGTCCTCTCACACGTGCCTCGCCGCGTATCGCGCGACGGCTACGAGCCTAGTATCTCGGGCGGCACATAGAACTATCCAGGCAGGGGCGGGTCGATCGTGCTCGGTCACAGAGATCTCGGTGAACGTGTGGTTGTGCGCCGAATTGTCGGGATGCGAGACGAACGTCCGCTATTCTCCGACGCGCTCGGCATCCTCGTCGAGCTTTCCGAGACCGATCTGACCCTGGACACCGATCGCGGCCGGCTGGTCGTACCGCTGCGGGACATCACCCACGCCAAGCGCGTGCCGGCCCGGCGGCGGCCGATCGCCCGCGAGATCATCGCCCTGGAGCGGATCGCCAGCGCGGGCTGGCCGGCACCAGAGACCGGGTGGATCGGCGAATGGCAGCTGCGGGCCGCGTCCGGCTGGACCGGCCGGGCGAACTCCGCGCTGGCCATCGGCGACCCGGGGATCCCGCTCGCCGACGCGATCGACGCGGCGACGGCGTGGTACCGCGAGCGCGCCCTGCCGCCGCGGATCACCACGCCGCTACCGGCATCGACCTCAGTGGCTGGTGTGCTGCGCGCCCGTGGCTGGACCGCGCGGCCGACCGTACTCGTGCAGACCGCGCCGCTCGCCGGCATCCCGGCACCTCCCGACGGCGGGCCGGAGGTCCGGCTCGGATCGGCGCCGTCCGAGGAGTGGCTGCGGATGGTGGCCGGCCGCAAGGGCAGCATCCCGGCCGCCGCCCGTACGTTGCTCACCGGCGGGGGCGAGGTCCGTTTCCCCGAGGTGTACGCGCAGAGCCGGCTGATCGCGGTGGCCCGCGGCGTGGTTACCGGCGACTGGCTCGGGGTCTCGCTGATCGACGTGGTACCCGCGGCCCGCCGGCAGGGGCTCGCCCGGCTGCTGGTCCACCGGCTCGCCGGCTGGGCGGCCGGGCTCGGTGCCACCCGGTGCTACCTGCAGGTCGAGGAGGACAACGCGGCTGCCGTGGCGCTCTAC
Source organism: Micromonosporaceae bacterium (assembly GCA_035695905.1). Lineage (GTDB taxonomy): Bacteria > Actinomycetota > Actinomycetes > Mycobacteriales > Micromonosporaceae > EFPC-2. The sequence continues at coordinate 2,540 of DASRRF010000523.1, forward strand.
GCCCAGCTCGGTTTCGCCACCCACCACACGTACGTCACCTGGGACCGTACCCCCGCATAGACGTTGGCCTATCCACCCCAAAACGAGGGCCTCGTTTTGGGGTGGATAGGCCAACGTCTATGCGCAACAGAGAGCGCGGGTCACCCGCGGGTGACCCGCTTGGGCTTGCCCTTCTCCTTCAGCGCGAACCGGCGCAGCGCCTGCGAGCGGTAGTCCTGCCCGAGCGCGGTCAGCACGCCCAGGCCGAGCAGCCCGGCGCCGATGGACACCCCGAAATAGACCCAGATCTGCGCGAAGAACACCCCGGCGCCCTTGTGGAACGGGCCGCCGCCGCCGGAGATGTACGGTCCAATGAGGACAGACAACAGGCAGCCGGTGAGTACGGCGCCGGCCAGGTCGAGTACCACCCGGCCCATCGGGTACCGGCGGCCCCAGAGGAACGCGAACGCGGCCACCGTCGCGGCGACCGCGACGAACGCCACGAACCCGATCCGGGTCTGCGTCTTGGTGTGGTCATGGGCGATGAACCGGGACAGCAGCCGCGCTACCACGGCGATCACGAACAGCCCGGCCGTCATCAGCCCGATCGGCCGCCACCTGTCCCACATCGTGCCCCTCCTCGCCGGTCAGCCACAGACGTACACCGGCTCCGCGTCGTACCGCCAGGTGAACTTCTCTCGCTTGATCTCTTTACCGCCCTGGCGGAAGATGCGCCAGGCGTCCTGAGTAAACCCCTGACTACCTTCAGTGGCAATGCACGACGGCCCGGCCGGCAGGTGCTTGGTCTCCGGCTCCTCTATTTCCCGCAGCG
>DASRRF010000524.1:0-7710 GCA_035695905.1 Micromonosporaceae bacterium
GGCGGTGGTCACCTTCGGCAGGGCGCGGTTGGCCCAGGGCCGCGCGAGCCCGCTGCAGGACGCCCTTGATCGCCGTCTCGCTGGTGCCGAGCATGGCGGCCACCTCCGCGGTGGAGAAGCCGAGCACATCGCGCAGCACCAGGCTGGCGGCCTGTCTCGGCGGCATCCGCTGGAGGGCTTCAACGAACGCCAGCTCGACCGCCTCCCTGGCTTGGTAGCGCTGCTCCGGCCCCGCGGCGTCGTCGGCGATCCGCTCCAAAAGCATGTCCGGGTACGGCTGGAGCCAGGTCACGTCGCCGCGCCTGGTCGGCTCCGGCGGGTCGAACGGCGGTACGGGTGCCGGCGGCGGTCGCCGTCCGGCGTCACGCAACGCATTGAGACAGCGGTTGGTGGCGATACGGTACAGCCACGCGCGCGTCGAGGCCCGCTCCTCGAACGCCGGCAGCCCGCGCCAGGCCGCGAGCAGCGTCTCCTGCAGCATGTCCTCGGCGTCGTACAGCGAGCCGAGAATCCGGTAGCAATGCAGGTGCAGCTCGCGCCGGTAGGGCTCGGTGAGCTCGCGGAACGCCTGCTCGTCACCGGCTCGGGCGCGGGCCAGGACGGTCTGGCTCACCATCGCATCTTCGCACGAGACGGATTGGGCGGCGGTGACCGTTCCGTTCCAGCCACCGGTGGTGTCACAACAGTATGACTGACAACTCCAGCACCGCATTGCAGGTCGCATTGGCCTACCACCACGCCTGGACCGGACACGACATGGACAAGGCCATGACGTACATCGCCGAGGACATCGTCTGTGACGCCCCGGCCGGACGCATCGAAGGTGCGGCAGCGTACCGGGACTTCATGGGTCCGTTCGTGCAGATTCTCACCAACTCACAGCTGATCGCGGCGTTCGGCGACGACAACACGGCGGTGGTGATGTATGACACCGAAACCATCCCGGTCAAGAGCGCACCCGGCGCCGAATGCGTCACGGTCAAGGACGGCAGAATCACCTACAGCCGGTTCGTGTTCGACCGGGCGCCGTTCGACGCGGCACGCAGGGCGGCGCCCTGAACGCACGGCGAGGCCCCGCCCGGTGGCGGGGCCTCGTGTCGGGGTCAGACGTTGGCGTAGGGCTTGTCGGGTACGCCGGGTTGGATGGGTGCGAACGCGGTGTTCTTCGGGGTCACGTACGCGTGGACGAAGCCGGCGATGGCCAGCAATGCCATCAGCGCGGCGGCCAGGAATGCCACCAGGGCTGCCTGGGCGGCCTTGACGCCGAACTCACTGAACCCGTACGAGCTGAGCAGCAGGCCGCGCAGCGTCTCACCCTTGAAGACGGTCTCCCGCTGGCCGGTGAGATCCGTGAGCTGCTTCTGCAGACTCGCCAGGTTCGGGTCGTTGCTCTGCTGCGCCTGGGTGATCTGGGTGCGCAGCTGCGACTGCGAGTCGCCGAGCTCGGCGTAGGTCTTGCCACCGGCGGTGGACTTCAGGTGCAGGCCGATGAACTCGTTGGCGTAGCACTCGGCCTGTTTCCCGGTGGTGAGCGGCTGACCGGCGTACTTGACCAGGCACGCCGACTTCTTCTCCTCGTCGGTGAGCGTACTCGCGGTCTTGAACGTGATGTGCTGCTCGGTCAGCTGGGTGGTGACGTAGTTCTTGGCGAAGTTCGCGTTGCTGGTCAGGACGAAGCCGGCGATCAACAACAGGCCCGCCAGGAGTAGTCCACCGACGCTGAACGCGACGTCGAGAGTCCTGCGCTTCATCTCTTTCCCTTCCACTGGGCGCTGTTCGGGATGTTCAGCGCGGTGAGGCATCTGTAGACACAGTGACCGTGATGAGTTCCAGCCGGGTAGAGAAGGAGGTCCCGAGCGGTGGGACCTTCGCCTCTACGTACGGTGTGGTAGCGGAACAGGGGGGCCGATATCGATCGCGGGAGCGGATATCGGCGCCGTCGGACAACCCGTCAATCCGACTGGTATCGGCGCCTGAACGGCGGTTGTGCCGTACCCGTGATATCTGGCCCTGAGATGGATATCGGCGCTGGCCTGTCGCTGGATCCGCGGCCGGTTAGTCGGTCACGTTGATGACGTCGCGGACCGGTCGGCGCGGGGCCGACGGCCCAGGCGTGCCGTATCCGATGCGGAGCAGGATTTGTGGTGGTCCGTAGCGGCCCAGGCCGATGCGTAGTTGTTCGCGGACCTCGGCGACCTCGATCGGTTGGGAGATCAGCGATGCGACTAGCCCGTCGCGGGTCAGGGTGAGCAGGACGCGTTGCAGGGCTTGCCCGGCGGTGACGTGGTCGGTGGTGGAGTCGGTGTAGCTGCCCAGTACGCCGATGACGGGTTCGGTTTCGTAGTCGCGGCGGGAGGGTTGCCGGTTGCCGTAGTCGCGGCGGGCCAGTAGTTCGTGGGGTTCGGGGGCGGGTCCGCCGGCGGCTGCGGGTACCCCGTCGGGGCTGCGTTCCCCGTCGTACCGGGTCCAGCGGGCGATCTCGGCCCGGTAGTCCGGGTCGGCTTCCAGCCGGCGGTCGGCGGCGCGGACCAGTTCGCTGACCGTGCCGATGGCTAGCGGCCCGAGCAGGAAGTCCAGCCAGGCCGACTCGCGTTGGGCGGCCGAGCGCAGCCGGGCCCGGTGCTCCAGGGGTACCGGGAGATCCAGGAACGGGTACCGGTTGCTGTGCCGGCGCGGGATGGTCTCGAACAGTTCGCGCTCGTCGGGGGTTGGCGCGCGGGGTGGGCCCAGCAGCAGCCGGGCGGTCAGCGTGGTGCCCTGTGGGCCGGGCAGCACGGTGGCCGGGATGTGCTGCATGGCCAGGGCCAGGCGCAGGTTGAATACCGCCGCGCCGCAGGCCAGCCGGGCGGCCCGCCCGGTCGGATCGGCCACCGCGAGCTGCCGGTCGGTGTCGAGGTGTACCTCGATCTGCTCGCCGCACAGGCGGAAGCGCCACGGCTGGCTGTTGTGCATCGACGGGGCCTGGACAGCGGCCTCGACCGCGGTAGTAAACCCGGTCCGGGTCAGCGTCGTGGCGGTACTCATGCCACCACGATTCCCGCCCACGATCGCCGCCCAACAGGGCCACAGGTCACATACCGGCGGGTTCATCGGCCCCACGTCAGGCCAACCGTCAGCGGAGCTGGATGCGGTTTTGTCGGCGAGCACACTTGCCAGCGCCGCTCCGGTCCGTTCCACTTGAGCTCGTGAAACGCCTTGGCATCGCGGTTGTGATCGTGCTCGCGGCGGTGGCCGGCTGCGGCTCGAAGGCGCCCACCGCGGCGCCGCCCACGCAGCCGGCGACGACCGGCGCACCCTCGCCGTCCAGCCCGGCGTCGGCAGCGCCGAGCGGCGCGCCCAGTGCCACCCCGTCCAGCTCACTCGAGTTCACTGTGGACGGTGCCGGACCGTACCAGCTTGGTGCGACGCTGGCCGCGCTACAGTCGGCCGGCAGCCTCCAGGAGGTCACGCCGCACGCGACCTGCCCGGGCAACACCAGCGCGCGGGGGGCCGGGATCTGGGCGGACATCCGGCTCTCGTTCCACAAGGAAGGCGACCTGTACCTGGCCGTCAACCGGTCGCCGTCGATACCTACGCCGTCGGGTGCGTGGCTGGGTACCACCCTCGCCGCGCTGAAAACGATCTATAAGGGCGTGACCGGTCAGGAGCTGACCAAGGGCACCCGCAGCGCGTACCTGGTGACCACGTTCTCCGGCCGGGGCATCCTGTTCGACCTGGACCCGGGCAAGAAGGTGATCTCGATGGTCGCGGGCGACGCGGGGTACCTCAAGGCGAGCTATCTGGGTGGTACCGATTTCTGCTAGCTGAGCAGGTACCACAGCGGCAGCCCGGTCATCACCAGGACCGCCGCACCGACCAACGCTGTAGACAGCCGTCCGCTGCGCCACCGCCCGAGCATCTTGCCGCGGGAGGCGAGCAGCATCAGTGCCATGATGGGCGGCGCGGCCAGGCCGTTGAGGATCGCCGAGGCGTACAAGGCCTTGATGGGCGGGATACCGGTGAGGTTGAGTCCCGCACCGACGGCCATCCCGGCGATGATGATGGTGTAGAAGCCGGGCGCCTGCCGAAGCGTACGCGACAGGCCTTCGCGCCAGTGTGCCGCCTCGGCTAGGGCGTACGCGCTGGACCCGGCCAGGGTCGGTACGGCGAGCAGCCCGGTGCCGATGATTCCGGCCGCGAAGAGCAGCCCGGCGAGATTCCCGGCGATCGGCTTCAGCGCTTGGGCGGCCTGGTCGGCGGTCTCGATGGTGGTGGCTTGCCCACCGAGGGTGATCGCGGTGGCCACCATGATGGCGAACATGACCAGCACGCCGGCCGCCACCCCGGTGACCACGTCGACGCGCATCGCCCGGACGTGCGAGGCGGTCAGCGTCGCCGCGGTCTCGTCGTGCTCCTCCATCTCCTCGGCGGCCTGCCAGAAGAACAGGTATGGCGAGATCGTGGTACCGAAGATGGCGATGAGCGCGGCCAGGTGCGTCCGGTCGACGGACATGCTGGGCAGGAACGTGTGCCGGGCGACGTCGCCCCATGGCACGTGCACCACGGCGAGCACCGCGATGTACGCGACCAGCGAAAGGACCAGCCAGCGAAGCACCTTCGCGTACCGTCCATAGGGGACCCACACTTCCAATGCGGTAATCACGACGGCGAACAGGGCCACCCCGGCCACCAGCGGCACCGGGGCGAGCAACCGCAGCGAGGCGGCCATCGCCCCGAGGTCCGCCCCGATGTTGAAGGTGTTGGCGACGACGACCAGCGCCAGGACCGGATACACCACCGGTTTGACGAAGTTGCGCCGTACCACCGTGGCGATGCCCTGATCGGTGACCAGCCCGAGGCGCGCCGCGACCTCGAGCACCGCGGCGGCCAGCGGGAGCGAGACCACCGCCGTCCAGAGCATGTCGAAGCGCAGGCTCGCGCCGACCTGGGAGTAGGTGCCTATTCCGGACGGGTCGTCATCGGCGGCGCCGGTGACCAGGCCCGGGCCGATGCCCTTGAAGTATCCGGCGCCGCGCAGGCGCCCGCGCCGCGGGTGATGGGCTAGTCTCACCGGCTCATCCTCCCGCAAACCCCCCTACGGGTACGGCATCAGGCTCCGGTCACGCCGTCGACGCGTTGGCGGATCAGATCGGCGTGCCCGTTGTGCCGGGCGTACTCGGCGATCATGTGGTTGAACACCAGGCGAAGCGAGACCTCGTCGCCGTCGGGGTGAATGAACGTCTCGTTGAGCGAGGCATCGACCGTGGCTGCCCGGGCCGCCTCCTGCTCGGCGAGCAACCGGGCGTAGTCGGCCTCGGCACGGCCGGGGTCGAGATCCTCGAAGTCGGCGTCCGGCCGGTCCGGGGTTGAGTACAGGGTGTCGATCGGCTCCGCGCGAAAGCGCCGCCGGAACCATGTGCGTTCCACCTTCGCCAGATGCCGGATGAGCCCGAGCAGGGACAGGTTCGACTGCGGGATGGGTGCCTGCGCCAGTTGCTCCCCGGTGAGCCCGGCACACTTGACCAGCAGGGTCGAGCGGTGCCAGTCGAGCAGGCCGCGCAGCATCTCCGGTTCCGGAGCGACAAGCGACCCGCCGACCCGGGTCACCACCGGAGCTGTCCACGCCATGCGGCCATGATCTCATGAACTCGATCTCCGAATTGCTGCGGTGTCACCCGTCGAAGGCTCGGACCGTGCGGAGCAGGAAGCCGGGCAGTGAGAACTCCCGGCCGTCTAGCTCCGCGGCCACGTCGATCTCCTCAACCTCCGTGTCGACCCACTCCGGCTCGGGGAAGGCCTCCCGCAGAAACTCCTCGGTCACGCCCCAGCCCTGGCCCGCCTCCAGCGACACCGCCAGCACGTAGACGGTCGCGCCCGGCGCGGCGAGGCCCGGCAGTAGCGCGAGATAGTCGTCCACCTCGTTACCGCCGCGCCGCTTGAGGCTGTGCAGCAGACCGGAGTCGAACACCGAGTCGAACGGCGCCGACGGCAACGACAGGTCCGTGGCATCCTGGACCTCGAAGTGCACGGTCAGGCCCGCGCCGACGGCCTTGGCGCGGGCCATGTCGATCGCCACGCCCGAGATGTCGATCGCCGTCACCTCGTAGCCGCGGCGGGCCAAGGCGATCGCGAGATCGCCTGTGCCGCAGCCGATGTCGAGCACCTTCGGGCCCAACACCGCGTCGGCGAGCACCTTCGCGAATGCCGGCTGCGGACCGCCGATGTCCCAGGGCGGGCCGCCCGAGTCGGCAGTGTCACGGTAGAGCTCGTCGTAGTCGTTGTCATCGGGCTCGTCGCCGACGAACTCGGCGTTGCGTGCGGTCACCGCAAACCCCCTGGACAACTGGCTCGCCGGTCGGCGAGGGCGTGCACGGCGGCGATGAAGCACTCCTGCGGCGGGTTCACCAGGCCGGCGCCGACCTGGCCGGTGCCGGCGACCCGACCGGCGATCCCGGTGTTGATTTGCGGGAGTACGCCGGTGCGGAGTACCAGGGTCACGTCGATGCCGGTCGGTGCACCCCGGAAATCGAGCACCGGTATGGCGTACGCCGGGTTCTCGGCGATGGTGACCTCGTACATCTCGCGGGTCGTGCGCAACGCGTCGGAGACCGTGCCGCCGACGAACCGTACGATCGCCGGCGCACCGGCCATCGCGAAGCCGCCGAGCCCGGCGGTCTCGGTGATCGCCGAGTCGCCGATGTCCGGGTTGGCGTCGCCGGGTCCGTACGCACCGAGGAACAGTCCTTCGGGTACGGCGGCTGGCCCGGTGAACCAGGCGTCCCCGGTGCCGGAGACCTGGATGCCGAAGTCGGTGCCGTTGCGCGCCATCGCGGTGACCACGGTGGACCCGGGAATGCCCGCGGCCGCCTGGGTCTGCAGCTTGCCCGCCGGCATCACCAGGTTGAGGAAGAAGTGGTCGTTCCCGCCGATGAACCGGGTCACCTCGGCGAGGTCTACTGAGGACAGTCCACTGTGGATGAGGTGGGGCAGCAGATCGCGCAGGAGCATCAGCGTGCCCGCGCGGTTGCGGTTGTGGCCCTCGTCGCCCATCGCGAGCATCTGCCCGATGATCGCCTTGATATCCACCGGACCGTGTGCCCGTACGGCCCCCTGCAGGGCCGGGCCGAGCACCGCACCCATCCAGCGCAACCGGGCGATCACCTCGGGCGCGTACGCGCCGTAGCGCAGTACGGCACCGAGGCCCTCGTTCAGCGTGCACCAGCTGGTCCGGTCGTGGGTGTCGTCGCGGAGCACGAAAACCCACATCGACGGCGACACCACGCCGGCCATCGGTCCGACCCCGCCGAGACTGTGGCACGGCACCAGGTCGACCTCGCCCGCGGCCAGCGCGCGCCGCGCCGACGCCGGGTCGGCTGCGAGATTCTCCAGCAGCATGGCGCCGACCAGCGCCCCGCGCATCGGCCCGGAGGCGCGGTCCCAGGTGATCGGCGGCCCGGCGTGGCAGAACCGGCCCGGCGCCAACCCGAGAACCTCGGCGGCCGGCCGTACGTCAACCAGCTGCGCTCCGGCGGCGAGCATCCGCGCGGCGGCGGTCTCGTTCGCGGTCCGCCGGCGTGGATCGGCGAGCACCCGGGCCAGCGAGTCGGTAACGCCCTCGGGCGGCGGCTGCCACGCCACCGCGGTAGCGTCGACCGCCTGGTCGGCCAGGGCTGAGGCGAGCAACTCGGCGCCCGCGGTGACCAGGCGCGGCTCAGCGCCCAGCAACCCATG
>DASRRF010000525.1:0-7417 GCA_035695905.1 Micromonosporaceae bacterium
ACGACCGGCAGGCCGATCCGCCCCGCCGCGGCCACCGCCTCGTCGGCCGTACGGGCCGCCGCGAAGCCGGGACCGGGTACCCCGGCGTCGCGCAGCCTGATCCGCTGCTCGACCTTGTTGCGGCAGGTCCGTACCGCGTCGGGGTCCGGATGTGGCCGGCCGAGCCAGCGGGCAACCTCGGCCGCAATCGCGATCGAGTACTCCGAACTGCTTGTCACGCCGGCGATCCGGCCGCCGGGCAGCTCTGTGCAGGCGGCCCGGATGGCGTCCGGGTCCAGGGTGTCCACGGTCCGGCTGTCGACGCCATCCAGCCGGACGTACGGGTACCGGTCGGGGTTCCGCGCGAACAGCACCGGCCGCAGGCCGAGGGCCCGGGCGGCGACGCAGAAGAGTCGGCCCGACCCGGTGGTGTTGCTCTCCACCAGCACCAGCCACTCGGCGCTCATCGGGTCGCCTCGACGGCTTCGGCCAACCTGGTTGCTGCGCGCGCGATATTCCGCCGCCAGTCCGCCAGCCAGAGCCGGCGGGCCGCCCAGTCCGCGGTGGCCTGCCGGTGCGGTTCGGTGAAGTCGCCGGGGCCACCGCCGTACACCTGCTCGTTGACCAGGGTTGCCGGATCGGCGTCGGCCAGCCCGATGCCGTCCAGCCAACCCGGCGGCCCGAACTCGGCGAGCCGGTTCGACCCGGCGTCGACGGCCCGGCGTACCGCCTCGCCGACCATGTGGTGTGCGGTGCGGAACGGCATGCCGTGCTGCACCAGCCGGTTCGCCAACGACGTCGCGGTGGTGAAACCGTCGGCCGCCCGTTCGGCCATCCGTTCGGCGACCGGCCTGGCGCCGCTGACCAGCACCTGGCTGAGCAGTACCGCGTCAGCGGCGGCCGCCAGGCCCGGCCACAGGCTGGCCATCGCCTCGGTGCCCACCTCGATGGAGTTCGTGAACGGCTTGCCCGCCATGATGTTCGCCGAAGCGGCCCAGGCACCGATCGCGTGGCCCGGCTTGGCCTTGACATGTTCCAGCAGGAACGCGTTGCGCTTCTGCGGCATCGCCGAGCTGCCGCCGACCAACCGGTCCGGGAATGCGATGAAGCCGAACTCGACACTGCTCCACAGCTGCAGGTCGGTGGCGAGCCGGCTCAGCGTCACCGCCAGGCCGGCGGCCGCGCCGAGCAACCGCAGCGGCACGTCCCGGCTTGCGACCGCGTCCAGCGCGTGCCTGGTCGCGGCGGCAAAACCCAGAAGACTTGCGGTGTACGCCGGATCGATCGGCAACTCGGTGCCGGCCACCGCGCCGGCCCCCAGTGGGCAGACCGACAGCCCGGCCGCTGCGGCGCGCAACGCGTCGATCTCGCGGCCCACCGCGAGCGCAACGCCCAGCAGGTAATGGCCGTACGTCCCCGGCATGGCCGCCTGGAAATGCGTGTAGATCGGCATGACCACGTCGTGGTACGCCCGCGCCCGGGCCAGCAGTACGGCCTCCAGCCTGATCGCCTGCTCGCCGAACTCGAGTACCCAGTCGCGCAGCTGGAGGCTGGTCAGGGTGGCCTTCAGGTCGTTGCGGGACCGGCCGGTCTGCAGCACACCCCCGACATCCGGGCCGAGGGTCTCGATCAGGTAGCCCTCGTACATCAGGTAGAGGCCGCGCGGCGCCGGGCGCGACAGCAGCGGCCGGAACCGTTGCGCGGCAAGCTCGTCCATGCACCGCAACAGCTCCCGTGCGACCGCCGGCGAGATCAGCTTCTGCGCGGCGAGCATCGCCACGTGCGCCTGATCCACGCTGATCATCAGCGGCAGTTCGGCTTCCAGGGCTGCCGCGGTCAGCTCGCCGTACACGATGCGCCGGGTACGCAGGCCGAGCTCACCGACCAGCCGTCCGGTGCCGGTCATGGGGCAGCGATCCCGGCGCGGGTCGCCATGACCTGGTCGTACGAGCGCCGGCCCCAGTCGTACGCGGTCCATGAGCCCTCGGGCCGGGTGGGGTCGTCGACCACGATCGGCTCGGCCGGGTCGGGCTGGTCCAGGTGTCCGTGGGCACGCAGCCAGCCGTCGTCGTAGACGGTGTCCTGGTAGCGGTACCCCTCGTCGGGCATCATGACCACGGTGAGCGCGCTCGGGTTGGCCCGCGCCCACCACTGCCCGACCAGGTACGCCGCACCGCTGGTCGGCCCCATGAACAGGGCGTGCCGGCGGTGCAGCTGCCGGGTGCCGGCGTATGCGACCGACGCGGTACACCAGTGCACCAGGTCGATCACGCGGTGATCCAGGTTGGCCGGCATCATGCTCATGCCCAGCCCGCGCAGCTCCCGTGCGCCCGCCGGGTGTCCAAATAGAACACTTGCGTGGGTGTCCACCGCGATCGCCCGGCACTCCGGCACCACAGTCCGTACGTACGTGGTGGTGCCGGTCATCGAGCCACCCGAGCCGACCGGCCCGACGATGCAGTCGATCTGGCCCAGGCTCTCCAGCAGCAGCTCGGCGACCATCGCGTACGAGCGCGGGTTGTCCGGGTTGGAGTACTGCTGCGGGCAGAACGCGGCCGGCTGCTCGGCGAGGATCTGGTCCACCCGGGCCAGCCGGGCGGCCTGGTAGCCGCCCGGGCCGGTGCCCGCGCTGGCCGGTACCCGGTACACCTCCGCGCCCAGGTCGGTGAGCCGGCGGTAGAGCCGCTCGTCGATGACCGGATCGCTGACCAGGATGACCTTGAGGTCGAGGTGTACCCCCTGCATCGCCAGCGCCAGGCCGAACGTGCCTGATGTGGTCTCCACGACGGTACCGCCGAGCCCGATCCGGCCGTCCTGGACCGCCTTGCGCAGGATGTACCGGGCCGGAACCATCTTCATCAGCGTGAACGCGATGGCGTACAGGTTGGGGCCGAGGCGGATCAGCTTCGGGACCTGGTACGCCTGCGTCGCATCGTCGAAGCTGGCTCGTACGCTCATCATCGGGCCGGCACCTCGGGGTCCGCCCCGGTCGGGTTGATGACGGCGAGGTCGGCGAGGCCGGGTCCGGCGCCGATCACGGCGGTCACGGTGAGCCCCAGCTCCGCTATCTCGGCGGCACTTCCGCGGACCGCCGTCTCGACCTCGGGCCGGCGCGCGTCGAAGATCAGCCCCGCGACGGTGCCGCTGTGCGCGACCTGGACACCGCTGCCGCCGTACCGCTGGCAGAGCGTGACCAGTCGCTGGAGCTGGCGCTTGGGCAGGAACCTCTGGTTGATCTGGGCGCTGGCCGTGGCGACCCGGCCGAGCAGCGCGACGTCCTCGGTGGCCACGGCCCGGCGCAGCGCACCTCGCAGCACCGAGAAGGCGCCGAGTTCCCGATCGTCGTAGTCGGCCGGTGGAAACCTGAGTGTGTCGATCTTTGCGCCGGGTTCGGTATCGCAGCCCAGCACGATCATCGGCGGCAGGCGATGGCCGAGCGTCTCCAGGATGACGCCGTCGCGGTGCGCGAACAGGACCACCCGATCGTCGATCATGGTGGAGTCCGCCGCGCACTCGGCCAGCACCGCGAGGCGCGCCACCTCCTCCGGCGACAGCGGAACCCGGTGATAGTCGGCGACCGCGCGAATGGTTGCGGTGACGTCGCTGGTGGACGACCCCATGCCGATGCCGCGCTGCACGTTGCTGATGATCTCGATCTGCCCGCCCTTCGCGGGGGAGGGGTGGGCGGAGAGCTCCCGCAGCGCGATGATGGCCGCCCGGCGGACCTTGGTCAGTTCGGGAGTACCGACGATGCCCCAGTGACTCTGGCTCGGCCGGAAGACCGCCCGGCTGCCCCGCTGCGGGTACGGCAGGGTGACCAGCGCCCGCTGCAGCCGGCCGGCGTCGTCGGTGAACATGCCCTGCAGCAGCTCGCCGTGGTGTGCCGGCGCGTGGCCCACCCCGACCTCGACCTCGGCGGACACCCGGGCGGGGCGGCCGCGCTTGGCGCGCCCTTCGGTGAACACGCGCACTGGCCTCACCCCCATCCTGGGTCGGCCGCCCAGATCGCGTTCACCGGCGTTCAGGTGCCAGCCTTTCTGATCGTGAAGACGAGACTTTCATGATCGTGCTCGTAGTCGCGATAAACCGCATGAGGCGGCTCGTGCCACGCCGCGACCTCGACGGATTCGGCGACCAATCCGACCGAACTGAGTAAAACGTCGAGGTCCGGCCGGTCGTAGAACTGGCAGAAGAAGTCGAAGTGGTCGACGAACGTCTTGTCGCCGATCTTCTTGATGTTTGGATCGGTGACCTGGCAGTCGTTCATCGTCCACATGTTCGCCACGATGTGCCCGCCCGGGCGGGTGATCCGGTAAAGCTCGCGCAGCGCATCCGCCGGATTGGTGAGATGTCCCAACAGGTCCCAGCAGAAGATACCGTCAACCGAATTGTCCAACAGCCCGGTTGTGAACGCATTGACCTGAGCAAAAACCACCTTGTTACGGATGCCCGACCGCTGCGCGACACCCTCGGCGATGGCCATCGCGTTGACGGAGGTGTCGCCGGCCAGCAGGATCGGCGCGGCCTGCGCCAACGGCGGTAGGTTACGCCCGTCGCCGCAGGGCAGATCCATGACGACGGCCGCGGCATGCTCGGCGAAGAGGGCGGCCGCGGTGGCGGCATAGGGCACCGGTGGGTCCCCCCACAGGTTTCCCTGATCACCGGTATGGGACTCGTCGTATGCCCCGTCCCATAGCGGAATGGCGGCAGCATCTCGCGAGGGGACCTGGGAACTCACCATGGCCTCCGGTGCCTACGTGGGCGATTACGTCCTGTGTGGCTCACACCTTCGCCTCGCGGCTCCAGGCGCGCCCCGCCAGCCGGACACTATTGACCATCACGAACGTTACATGGCGGCGGCCGAACCCGGCAACGGTCGTTATTCTCCGACGGGTATCGCTGGTTATGCCGAGTCCGCGAGCAAAAGCACACATTGAGCGCGTGGGCGCCACGGCTATACACTCCAGACGCTTTTCCCTATCGCGGGTAGACGACAACCCATCGCCACCGGCGAGGAGGCACCCCTGTGAGTAAGCGCCCGACCGTCATCGTCATCCCTCAGCCAACCGTCAATGGCCCATTGCATATCGGCCATCTGTCCGGCCCGTTCCTGGCAGCCGATGTCGCCTCCCGTGCCGCGCGGGCCCGTGGCGAGGCGGTACTCACCCTGGCCGGCGTTGACGTGCACCCGAACTACGTGCTGACCAAGGCGGAGAGCCTCGGCGTGGACGTGGACGAGATGGTTGCCAAGTTCCGTACCCAGATAGTCACCGCGTTCGATCTCGCCGGCATCGGGTACGACGCGTTCCTGGATCCGGAGGAGCCGGGGTACCTGAACGCGGTTGCCGGAATGCTCACCGAGCTGGTGGACAACGGCACGCTACCGATGCGGGAGATGACCCTGCATGCGTGCGCGGACTGCGGGCGTACGATGCACCACTCGTATGTGGTCGGCAAGTGTCCCAACTGCGGCACCGGATCCAACGGTCTGTCCTGTGAGGACTGTGGAGGGTTCACCTCGGCGGCCACGCTGGTCGACGCGAGCTGTGCGCGCTGTGGCGGCAGCCTGCGGCCGATGGAGGTGACCGTACCCGTGTTGCCGCTGGAGGACTACCGGGACCGGCTGGTCGTCGAGTGGATGCAGGCCGAACTGCCCGGCCGGGTGCGCGCCGTACTGGAGCATTATCTGCACGCGCCGCTGCCGGACTACCCGGTCGCGTACCCCACCAACTGGGGCACCGAATGCGTGGGCTCGCTCGCCGGGATGCGCGTGGACTTCCCGACCGAGCTGGGGCTCAGCTACATCTACGGCCCGGCGCATGCGCTGCGCCCGGAGGCGAACGGCCTGCGGGACTGGGTGGCGGCCTGGCAGGAGATCGATGGCCTGTGGCATTTCAACGGCATCGACAACGCGTTCTACTTCGGGGTCATCTACCCCGCGGTGTTCGCCGCCGCCGGGGTGCCCGAGCCGCAGATGCGCGGCGCCACCGTGAACGAGCTCTACCTGCTGGAGGGCCAGAAGTTCTCCACCAGCCGCAACCACGCGCTATGGGCCGACGAGTTCCTGGCCAGCGAGGACCCCGAGCTGGTGCGGCTCTACCTGTCTTGGGACCGACCCGACCGGTACGAAAGCAACTTCACCGACGCGGGCTACCGCGCGTTCTGCGAGTACGTGCGGCCGCTGTTGGCCGGAGGTACCTCGACGGCGGGGCTGCCACCGGCGCTGGGTGAGGCCGAGCTGGAGCGGGCCGAGCGCGCTTTGCAACTGGTCGGGTTCGACTCCGCGCTGTCCGTGCGCTGCCTGATCGCGGCGCTCAGCTGCGGGGTGGGTGCCGACTCGGTCGCGCTGTCCGCACTGACCGGTCGTGGGCATCCGGCCGGCTAGTACCGCGCCCATGCGCGTCTGTGTGGTCGGAGCCGGACTGGCCGGTTCGCTGCTGACCTGGCGGTTGGTACGCGCCACGACATGGCGCATCGACCTGGTCCGCGGGAAACGCGACGCCGACGCGACCGCCGCGTCGGGCGGCGCGGTCCGCGGCTACGAGACCGATCCGGAGCTGCGCCGGCTCGCCACCGCGAGCATGGTCGAGCTGCTGGCCAGCCGGACGCTGCGCGGGTGGGCCGGGTACCGGCCGACCGGCTCGCTCTACCTGCGGCCGGCGGGCACCGGGGTGTCCACCGAGCTGGCCGACATCGACGCGGTGCTGCCCGGCTCGGCCAGCGTGGTCGCCGGCCGCGAACTCGCCGGGCTGGGCGTCGCCGTGCCGGATGGCGTTGTTGCCGTACGGGAGCGCCTGGCCGGGTACGTGTCACCGGCCGGGCTGCGCGACGCGGTGCTGCGCGACCCGGTCATCCGGCGGCGGGTACGGGTGCTGCCGGCCGAGGTCGGCGCGATCGTCCCGGACCGCGACGGCGCCATCGGCTGCGACGTCGACGGCGAGCGCCGCGGGTACGACGTTGTGGTGCTCGCGACCGGCCCGTGGACCCCGGCGGTGTTGCGCGCCAACGATCTGCCCGCGGACGCCTACCGCACCAGGTCGATCCAGTACTGCCTGCACACGGCCGGCGACTGGCGCCCGCCGCAGTTCGTCGACGAGCTGACCGGCGCGTACGGCCGGCCGACCACCGACGGCGGGCTACTGCTCGGGGTACCGACCGAGCGGTGGGATGTGGATCCGGACCGGCCCGCGGTCCGGCCCGAGCTGCCCGCGGCGGCGGCCGCGCTGGCCGCGTCCCGGTTCCCGCGGCTGCGCCTCGGCCCAGCCGGCCGTACGGTGAGCGCGGCCGACTGCTACACCGAATGGCCGGGCTTGGCGCTGCGCCCGGTGCTCGCGGGTGGGCACCGGCTGTTCACCTTCACCGGTGGCTCCGGCGGCTCGGCCAAGACCGTGCTGGCGGCCAGCCAGCGGGCCGCGGTCCAGCTCACCGAGCCGGCGTC
>DASRRF010000526.1:0-3030 GCA_035695905.1 Micromonosporaceae bacterium
GCGCCGCCGGGGAGAACCGGCGGACCCACGCCGCCGGGACGAAGCGGCGGATCCGCGCCGACGGGACGAGCCGCATGATCCGCGCCGACCGGGTGGGCCTTCGGATCCGGGTCGACGGTCGGAGCGGGCGGTGCCGGAGACCGGCCGTCGTACCCGATCGGGCCCGGCTGAGCCGGGGGAGAGCCGCCACGGGAGCCCCGAAGCGGGACCGGGCCAAGCCTCCCGGGGCCAAGGCTCCGGGGCCGAAGCCCCCGCCCGGCCGAAACGATCCGCCCGGCGGCGGCAACGACCGGAGCAGCCCGAGCCGGCGCCTCATCAGGTAGCGGCCGCCGAGGTCCGCCCCGAAGCCGCGCCGCCGGGAAAGGGCCGGCCGCCGAGCGCCGGCCAGCAACCCAACGCCGGCCGGCAACCCAACGCTGGCCGGCAACCCAAAGCCGGCCCGCAGAAGGCCGGCCCGCAGTCCAAGGCCGGACGGCAACCGCAGGCCCGGGGTGGACGGTCGGAGCGCCTCGGGCAGATCCGTCAGGTGGAACGGCTGCGACTGATCACGCTCGCCTGCGTCACGTTGGTGCTGCTGGGCGCGCTTCCCGGGTTCTTCCTGATCCGCAGTGCCGCGCAGGACCCGGCATTCCGCGCGATGGACGCACTCCCGGTGCCCGGTTGGGCGGCGCAGCGGCCGGTGGACCAGGCGATGGGCAACCGGTGGTGCATCGAGACCTGCCGGGTACGGCAACGGATGTGGGAGTCGCGGCAAGGGCTGCAGCCGACCCTGGCGGCGTACCGCAAAGCTCTTGGGCAGCAGGGGTGGAAGCCGTGGCAGGTCTCCGGTTGCCCGGCCCGGCAGGTGCGGGGCAACTACACCTGCTGGCGCCGCGACGAGTACACCCTGGACCTGTGGGTACGCGCTCCCGAGTGCCGTAAGAAGGGCGGCGAGGGCGGCTCGGTCGACGGCGGGGTGTCGGGCAACCACTGTCCCGAGTCGATCGTTACGGTAGTGATCCGCAACGCCGGAGCCGATCCCCGACTGCGGTAGTACGGGTCCGCCGGTGCGCACCGGTCGTGACCGGTAGGGTCACTCCGGTACGGCGGAAACACACCTGCGGGTACCAAAGCGGGCAGCCACCCGACATCCCGAAGCATCGGTGAGATGCGCCCGGGAGGACATGCCGGGACACCCGGTGAGATGAGAACGAAGGGAGCCCACCGTGTCCGGTGGCGAAATCGCGGCCTTGATCGCTGCAGCGGCTTTCCTACTGCTCGTGGGGGTTCTGGCGATCCCGATCCTCAAGCTGCGGCATACCGTCGACGCGGCCACCCGCTCGCTCAACGAGGTGGTCGACCGGGCCACCCCGGCGTTGGGCAAGCTCGAGACCACCGTCGACCAGGTGAACATCGCGCTGGGCCAGGTGCACACCTCGCTGGACGGGGTGAACGCGCAGCTCGTACGGATCGACACGATCACCGGTCACGCGCAGCAGGTCACCGGCACGGTGGCCAATCTGGCGACGGTGATCGGCGCCGCTTCGTCCAGTCCGCTGGTGAAGGTGGCCGCTTTCGGGTACGGCATCCGCAAGGCCACGAAGGACCGCCGGCACGCCGACGAGGAGCGCGAGGTGCGTGACCGGCTGCGAGTGGAACGTGCCGAGCGGAAGGCCGCCCGGCCGCGTCGGCGTTGGAGGTCGGCATGATCAAGCGGGTGTTCTGGCTGGGCGTCGGCATCGCGGTCGGCGTCGTGGTGGTACGCAAGCTGAGCAGGACGGCGCAGTCGTACACGCCGCAGGGGATCGCCGCCAGCGCGCAACAATCCGCTGTCGGTCTGGTGGATTCTGTGCGTGAATTCATGGCGGACGTCCGCGAGAACATGGCCGAGCGGGAAGCACAGATCCACGCCGTGCTCACCGAGAACGCAGAGTACGGCGACCTGACCGCGGACGACCTGGAGCACCTGGAAGACCCGTACCACTTCGGCCCGGCGGCCGCGAACGGCAGGCAGGAAGGCGACGTCGAACGATGAGGACCGCGGAGATCAAGCGCCGGTTCCTGGCTCACTTCGAGTCGAACGGGCACACCGTCGTGCCCAGCGCCCCGCTGCCCGCGTACGACGATCCGACCCTGCTGTTCATCTCGGCCGGGATGGTGCCGTTCAAGCCGTACTTCCTGGGTCAGGTGACGCCGCCGTACCGGCGGGCCACGAGTGTCCAGAAGTGCGTGCGTACCCCGGACATCGACGAGGTCGGCAAGACCACCCGGCACGGCACGTTCTTCCAGATGAACGGCAACTTCTCGTTCGGCGACTACTTCAAGGAAGGCGCCATCGCGTACGCCTGGGACCTGGTCACCAGGCCGCAGTCCGAAGGCGGGTACGGGTTCGACGAGTCGAAGCTGTGGGCCTCGGTGTACATCGAGGACAGCGAGGCGTACGACCTGTGGCGCAAGACCGGCGTGCCCGAGTCCCGGATCATCAAGCTCGGGATGGGGCCGAACTTCTGGTCGATGGGTGTACCGGGTCCGTGCGGCCCGTGCTCGGAGATCCTGATCGACCGCGGCCCCGAGTACGGCCCGGAGTACGACATCACCAGCGGCGAGGAGCCCGACGGCGACCGCTACCTGGAGTTCTGGAACCTCGTCTTCATGCAGTACGAGCGGGGTCCCGGCAGCGGCAAGGAAGACTTCGCGATCCTGGGCGACCTGCCGTCGAAGAACATCGACACCGGGATGGGCCTGGAGCGGGTCTCCGCGCTGCTGCAGGGCGTGGACAACCTGTACGAGATCGACGAGGTCCGCCCGATCCTGGACCGCGCCGCCGAGCTCACCGGCAAGCGGTACGGCGTCACCGCCAGCCACCTGGCGTCGCAGTCGCACCCGGACGACGTACGGCTGCGGGTGATCGCGGACCACGTACGGACCGGTCTGATGATGATCGGCGACGGGGTGATCCCGGGCAACGAGGGCCGGGGGTACGTGCTGCGCCGGATCCTGCGCCGCGCGATCCGGGCGATCCGCCTGCTCGGCTTCGAGCAGCCCGCGTTG
>DASRRF010000527.1:0-8508 GCA_035695905.1 Micromonosporaceae bacterium
CGGGCCATCTGGTTGTAGTCGATGAAGACCCGCTCGCCGCGCTCCTCCTTCCACCACGCGGTGGTCACCAGGTCCGGCCGGCGCCGCTCCAGTTCGCGGGCGAACGCGATCCCGGCCCGGCGAACCTGCACGAATGACCACTGTGGACGGATGCGGACGTAGACGTGTACGCCGCGCCCGCCGGAGGTCTTCGGGTACCCGATCCAGCCCAGCTCGTCGAGCAGCGCGTGTACCTCGGCGCCGACCAGCGCCGCGTCGGCGAAGTCCGTACCCGGTTGCGGGTCGAGGTCCAGCCGCAGCTCGTCCGGACTGTCCACATCGGACCTGCGGACCGGCCAGGGGTGGAAGACGATCGTACCGAGCTGAGCCGCCCAGGCCACGTGGGCCAGGTCGACCGGGCAGAGCTCGTCCGCGGTGCGCATGCTGGGGAACTTGATTTCCGCGGTCTGTACCCACGGCGGGACGCCACGGGTCGGCACCCGCTTCTGGAAGAACATCTCCCCGTCGATGCCCTCCGGGAACCGCTGCAACGTGGTCGGCCGGAAGGACAGCGCCCGCATGATGCCCTCGCCCACCGCCAGGTAGTACTCGAAGACGTCGCGTTTCGTGAAGCCCCGCTCCGGAAAGTAGATCTTGTCCGGGCTGGACAGTCGGACCGTCCGCCCGGCGACCTCCACCTCGATGGGCTTGCCCGCTGCCGTCGCCATGGCCCGACCCTACGCCAGCAAGGTCACCTGGTACCCCAGCTGCGGTGCGTCTCCCACAGGTTGCGCAGCGTGAACAGCTTCGACTCGAACTGTGGATCATGGGAGAGCAGCGGGCCGTCGTACGGCGCAGCCAGCCGCTGCACCACGCCGGTGTCCAGGTAGACCACCACCCCGGTCCGGCTGCGCCGGCGTTCGGCCCGGATGTCCGCGATCCGCCCCCACGGCGCCAGCGGTGGCGGCCAGGCCGGCGGGTACCCGGGCACCCGGTGCAGCCCGAGGTCGTCGGCGTCCACCCCGGCATCGCGGCCGGTCGCGGCACCGAGCACGGCGCCTATCGCCGTACCCCCGAAAAGGAGCACGACCCCGACGGCCAGCCACCCGGCCTCGGCCGTGACCAGGGCGGCCAGCCCCCCGCCAACGGCGAGCGCCGCGCCGGCGAGCAGGCCCCGGTAGGCACCTCGACCCACCGCCTGGGCCGCCGTCGGGCGGAAGCTGGCCAGCGAGATCGGGTACGGTCGCACGCCGTGCCCAACGACGGCGTTCCCGCTTGGTAATCCCGGGTCGTACCGTTGAGGCCATGACCAACGACCTCCCCACCAGCCAGGACGAGTGGCGGGTCCGGCTGACCCCGGCCGAGTTCCGGGTGCTCCGGCAGGCCGGGACCGAGCCGGCGTGGACCGGTGAGTACGTCGACACCAAGACCACCGGCGTCTACCGGTGCCGGGCCTGCGGCGCGGAGCTGTTCTCCAGCGACACGAAGTTCGACTCGCACTGCGGCTGGCCGTCGTTCTACACGCCGCTGGCGCAGGATCGGGTCCGGTACATCGAGGATCGCGCGCTCGGGATGAAGCGGGTCGAGGTGCGCTGCGCGAACTGCGACTCCCATCTGGGCCACGTCTTCGAGGGCGAGGGCTACGGCACGCCCACCGACCAGCGGTACTGCATCAACAGCATCAGTCTGACCCTCAGCCCGTCCGACGCGCCCGGCTAGGACCGAGCGCGTCAGGGTCTGTGTCCGACGCCGGCGTACCCGGAGACGACGGCCTCGGGGATGACGCCGACGTCGGCCGACGGCCGCCAGTCGGGGATCTCCACCAGGCCCGGCTCCACCAGCGTGAAGCCGCCGAAGAGCTTGGCGATCTCGGCGTGGGTACGGAACCTTATCGGGTTGCCGGAGCGCTCGTACAGCTTGGTGATCCGCTCGCCGTCCTCCGGCCGCAGGTCCGAGCTGGCGTGGGAGATGGCCAGGTAGCTGCCCGGCGCCACGGTGTCGAAGATCCTGGCGATGAAGGTCTCCGGATGGTCGTCGTCGACGAAGAAATGCAGCAGCCCGAGCACCAGCACGGCCACCGGTTGACCGAGGTCGATCAGGTGTCGCAGGTCCCGGTGCGCCAGGATCTGCTCGACGTGCCGGACGTCGCCGTGCACCACGGTCGCGTCCGGGTTGCCGATCAGCATCATCCGGCAGTAGGTGACCGCAGTCTGGTCGATGTCGCAGTAGACCACCTTGGCGTCCGGCGCCACCTCCTGGGCCACCTCGTGCACGTTGCCGAGGGTCGGCAGGCCGGAGCCGATGTCGATGAACTGCCGGATGCCCTTGACGCACAGGTACCGTACCGCCCGGCGGAGGAAGGCCCGATTGATCTTCGCGACCTCGGTGAGCCCGGGGTATATGGCGATGGCCTTGTCGGCCATCTCCCGGTCGGCCGGGAAGTTGTGCTCGCCGCCGAGGAAGTAGTCGTACATCCTGGCCACGTTGGGCTTGTCTTCGGCGAGACCGTCGGCGGCCCAGTCCCAAGTCTCCACCGATCGATCCTTGCCAGGCCGGAAGGTCAAATCAATGACCAAGCGGCTACGCTATGTCGCCGATGAACGAGTTGCACACGGCCGCTTTCGCCGACCTCGACGCCACAACGCTCTACGCGTTGCTCCGACTTCGGGTCAACATTTTTGTCGTCGAGCAGGAGTGTGCCTACCCGGAGCTCGACGGCCGGGACACCGCACCCGGTACGACGCACCTCTGGCTCGAGCGCGACGGCGAGCCGGTGGCGTACCTGCGAATCCTGGACGAGGACGGGACCGCCCGGATCGGTCGGGTGTGCGTGGCCAAACCGGCTCGCGGCGGCGGACAAGCGGCCCGGCTGATGGGCGCGGCCCTGCAATATATAGGCCAACGCCCATGCGTACTGGACGCGCAGTCGTACCTGGTTGGCTTCTACACCGGGCTCGGCTTCCGGCCGGCCGGGCCGGAGTACGTCGAGGACGGCATCGCGCATACCCCGATGGTCAGGGGAGGTTAGCCACCAGGTCGGCGATCGGCCGGCGGCGCCCGGTGTAGAACGGGATCTCTTCGCGGACATGCCGGCGCGCGCCGGAGGCCCGCAGGTCCCGCATCAGGTCCACGATCCGGTACAGCTCGTCGCCCTCGAACGCGAGCATCCACTCGTAGTCGCCGAGCGCGAACGCGGCCACCGTGTTCGCCCGGACATCGGGGTAGCCGCGGGCCATCTTGCCGTGCTCGGCGAGCATGTCCCGGCGCTCCTCGTCGGGCAGCAGGTACCACTCGTACGACCGGACGAACGGGTAGACGCAGACGTACGCGCGGGCCTCCTCGCCGGCCAGGAACGCGGGCACGTGGCTCTTGTTGAACTCGGCCGGCCGGTGCAGCGCCATCTGCGACCACACCGGGGCCAGGTGCCGGCCCAGCCCGGTCCGGCGGAACAGCTCGTACGCATCCTGCAGGCTGTCGCTGGAGGACGAGTGCCACCAGATCATCAGATCGGCGTCGGCCCGCAGCCCGGCCACGTCGTAGCTGCCGCGGACCACCACGTCCTTCGCGGCCAGCTGCTCGAAGAGCGACTCCACCTCGGCCGCGAGATCGTCGCGCAGCGCGGGCAGCGGTTGGGCGGCGCGGAACACCGACCACATCGTGTAGCGGATCGACGCGTTCAGCTCGCGCAGCCGCGCCGCGTTCGTCTGGTCCGTCATGACGGTGATTCTCCCAGACCGCGCTCGATGCGGGCGGCGGCGGTCTCCCCGGACTTGATGCAGGCCGGGATGCCGACCCCGTCGTACCCGGCGCCGGCCAGCGCGAGCGTCGGGTCCAGCGCGGCCCGGGCCCGGGCCACCCGGTCCAGGTGTCCCGGTGCGTACTGGGGCAGCGCGCCGCCCCACCGGGTGACGGTCGCCTCCGCCGGCTCCGGCAGCGCCCGGCCCAGCACCGCGGCCAGGTCCGCCCGCACGATCGCCACCAGCGAGGCGTCGGCGTGGCGGAGCACCTCCTCCTCGCCGTACCGGCCAACGGAGGCGCGGACGATCGCGAGGCCATCGTCGCGCCGGTGGTGCGCCCACTTGCGGGTGAAGAACGTGGCCGCCTTGACCACCCGGCCTTCGCTGGCCGGCACCAGGAACCCGGACAGCGCCGGTAGGTCGGCGGCCGGCAGCGCCAGCGTCACCAGCGCGACGCTGGCGTAGTCGAGCGCCCCGAGTTCGGCCGCGGCGCCCGGATCCGTTCCGGTCAGCAACCGGGCCGCCGGGCGCGCCGGCACCGCGAGCACCACCGCGTCGACTGTCTCGCCATCCACCAGCCAGCCGTTGACCGTCCGGCGCAGCTCCCGCACCGGCTGGCCCAGGCGCAGCCGGGCGCCGGACGCGGCGGCCACCGCATTGACCAGTGTGGACAGTCCATCTTGGACAGTGGCGAAGATCGGTCCGCCGAGCCGGCCATGCGCGGCCGAGGCGGCCACCGCTTGCCGGGCCGCACGGACCAATGTGGACTCTTCGCGGCAGGCGGCAGCCAAGCTGGGCATGGTAGCCGCGAGCGATAGCCCATCGGCCCGGCCGGCGTACACGCCGCCGAGCAACGGGTCGACCAACCGGTCCACGACCTGGTCGCCCAGCCGCTTGCGAACCAGCGCACCGACCGCGACATCCTCGTCCGGCGCCAGCAAGGGATGGCCACCGTCGTGGTCCAGCGCCGGATCCACCGCGGCCACTCCGTCCAGTGTGGACAGATCAGAGGGTACGCCGAGCAGCGTGCCGGTCGGCAGCGCGTGCATCGCGCCGTCCAGCGCGAGCGCGGCGGGCAACGGCTCGGGGTGGACCAGTGCGGCGCCGAGCCCGACCCGGTGGACCAGCCGTACCGCGGCGCTGTCCCCACCGGCCGGGTCGCGCACCAGGAACGTCTCCGCACCGCTCTCCATCGGGCGGCCGGCGAACGCGCTCGTGCGTAGCTTCCCACCCAGCCGCAGGCTGCTCTCGTACACGATGAGGTGAGCATCGGGGAGGCACTCCCGCAACCGGAGCGCGGCGGCCAGCCCGGCAATCCCCCCGCCGACCACCGCGACCCTCGGTACCGTCATGCTCCCACTATGACAAGAGTCGCGGTGGTGACCGGCGCCGCCCAGGGCATCGGCCGGCGGATCGCAACGGTGCTCGCCGACCAGGGGTACCGGCTGGCGCTGCTCGACCGGCAGCCGATCGCCGGTTTCGACAACGCCCTGACGGTCACCGGTGACGTGAGCGCCGAGGCCGACATGACCCGGTTCACCGACGCCGCGCTGGACCGGTACGGACGCATCGACGTACTGGTGAACAACGCCGGGATCGCGTACATCGCGCCGGCCGAGGACACTCCGGTCGACGCGTGGCGCCGGGTGCTGGAGGTAAACCTGACCGGCCCGTTCCTGCTCTGCCGCACGATCGGCGCGACGATGCTGGCGCACCGGGCCGGCTCGATCGTCAACATAGCCTCGGTCGCCGGGCTGCACGGGGTCGCCGACCGGGCCGCGTACAACGCCTCCAAGCACGGCCTGATCGGGCTGACCCGGACGCTGGCCGCCGAGTGGGGTGGCCGGGGGGTACGGGTGAACGCGGTCTGCCCAGGCTGGGTGAAGACCGAGATGGACGACGCGTCGCAGGCCGAGGGCGCGTACGTGGACACGGACATCACCGAGCACGTGCCGATGGGCCGGTTCGCCCGGCCGGACGACATCGCGCAGGCGGTCGCGTTCCTGGCCGACCCGGCGCGCAGCGGGTTCGTCAACGGCGCGACGCTGTCCGTGGACGGCGGCTGGCAGGCCGACGGCTCGTGGCAGTCCTTGCGCCTGTCCACCCGGGCGCGGTGACCACGGCCCGGTAGCCTCTGGTGCGTGGATCCGGCCGGCTTGCTCTTCCTGGCGGTCGCCGCGCTCGTGTTCGCGGTGCCGCTGGCCAACCGGATCGGCGTACCGTATCCGGTGCTGCTGACCGTGGTCGGCATCCTCGCCGCGCTTGCCCCGGGCTTCCCGGAGATCACCCTCAACCCGGACCTGATCCTGCCGGTACTGCTGCCGCCGCTGCTCTACGCGGCCGCACAGCGCACCTCGTGGGCGCAGTTGCGCGCGCAGTGGCGGTCGATCCTGGTCCTGGCCGTGGCGCTGGTCGTGGTCTCCGCGCTGGCCGTCGGCGCGCTGCTGACCGCGTTGCTGCCGCAGGTGCCGTGGGCGATCGCGTTCGCGGTCGGCGCCGCGACCGCGCCGCCGGACCCGGTTGCCGCGACCGCGGTGGCCCGGCAGATCGGGCTGCCACACCGGATCGTCGCGGTCATCGAGGGCGAGGGGCTGGTCAACGACGCGACCGCGCTCACCCTCTACAACGTGGCCCTCACGGCCGCGGCCGCCGGAGGTGCGATCTCCTGGTACGGCATAGCCGGCCGGTTCGTGTTCGGCGGGGTCGGCGGCGTCGCGGTCGGGCTGCTCGTGGCGTGGTTGGCGGCGAAGGTACTCGCCCCGCTCACCGATCCCATGCTGCAGGGCGCGTTCACGGTGGCCCTGCCGTACGCGGCGTACCTGGCCGCCACCGCGCTGGGTGCGTCCGGCGTGCTCGCCGTGCTGGTGGCCGGCCTCGGGCTGCGCCGGGTGTCGTACCGCATCTTCGACCCGGAGAGCCGGCTGGCCGGGCGGGCCTTCTGGGAGACCGCGGACCTGCTGCTGACCGCGGTCGCATTCATCATCGTCGGCCTGGAGCTGCGGCCGATCCTGCGCGGTGCCGGCCACGACCTCGGCCGCCAGCTGGGCATCGCGGCGGCGGTGTGCGGCGTACTCGTTGCGGTACGGATGGCCTGGCTCATCGTGGCCGGCTTGCTGGCCCGGCGACTCAGGGGCCGGACGTCCGCTGCGCCGGCGGCCGGCCGGCGCAGCGCACCGGTGCCCGCCACCTGGCGCGAGGGCGTGGTGGTCGGGTGGGCCGGGATGCGCGGTGTGGTGACCGTCGCCGCCGCGCTCGGCCTGCCGTCGAACACCCCGGCCCGCGGCGCGCTGCTGCTGGTCGCGTTCGTCACGGTGGCCGGCACGCTGATCCTGCCCGGGCTGACGCTGGCCCCGGTGGTGCGCCGGCTCGGCCTCGGCGGTACGGACCACGACGCGGGGGTACGCGACGTCGCGGTACGGGTGATGGGCGCCGTACTGATCCGGGTCGACGAGCTCTACTCCGACGGGGTACTCGACGAGGCGGGCGCCCGGCGCTGGCGCAACCGCTGCACCGGCATGCTCGTCGCGCTGAGCCCGGGTGCGGAGAACGACCCGCGGTTGGCCGACGTACACGCGGCACAGCGCGACCGGCTGGCGGTCAACACCGAGCTGCTGGGCGCCGCGCAACAGGAGGCGCTGCGGCTGCGCCGCGACGACCGGATCGACCCGGCCGCGGTGGACCAGGTGCTCCGCGATCTCGACCGGCGGCTGCTACAGGCCTGAAGCGTGCTGGCCTGACTCGTGGATCAGCTCGACCACCCGGGTGAGTACGCCGGGATCGGTCTCCGGCAACACCCCGTGCCCGAGGTTGAAGACGTGCCCGGGTGCCGCGCGGCCCTCGGCGACGATCCGGCGTACCTCCGCCTCGATCGCCGGCCACGGCGCGAGCAGCAGGCTCGGGTCCAAGTTGCCCTGCACGGCCCGGCCGGCCTTCTCTCCGGCCCGGTCCAGCGGGGTACGCCAGTCGACACCGACCACGTCCGCGCCTGCCTGCGCCATCGCGGCGAGCAGGTGCCCGGTGCCCACCCCGAAATGGATCCGCGGTACGCCCTCGTTGCCCAGGCCACCCAGTACGGACGCGCTGTGCGGCAGCACGAAGCGCCGGTAGTCGGCCTCGGAGAGCGCGCCGGCCCAGGAGTCGAAGAGCTGTACCGCGGACACCCCGGCAGCGCACTGCACGCGCAGGAACTCCAGGGTTATCCCGGCCAGCCGGGTGCACAACGCGTGCCAGACCTCGGGTGCGCCGTACATCAACGCCTTGGTTCTGGCATGGGTACGCGATGGGCCACCCTCGACGAGGTAGCTGGCGAGCGTGAACGGGGCGCCGGCGAAGCCGATCAGCGGGGTGTCGCCCAGCTCCCGTACCAGCAGGCGGATCGCTTCGTCCACATAGGACACATCGGCGGCGGCCAGCGGGCGCAGCCGCTCGACGTCCGCCGCGGTACGGATCGGCTGCGCCACCACGGGTCCGACGCCGGGCTTGATGTCCAGCTCGATCCCGGCCGCGGCAACGGGTACGACGATGTCGCTGAACAGGATCGCCGCGTCCACGGCGTGCCGGCGGACCGGTTGCAGGGTCACCTCGCAGACCAGGTCCGGCCGGCGGCACGCCTCCAGCATCGGGATACCGGCCCGGATCGCCCGGTACTCCGGCAGCGATCGGCCGGCCTGGCGCATGAACCAGACCGGCGGGCGGGGCAACGACTCTCCCCGGCACGCCCGAACCAGGGCAGAATGCGCCGTACGGGCGGAATCGCCGCTGTTGCCTAACATCGTGGTGCTCATCGAGCGTC